>DAISIS010000317.1:0-6675 GCA_036821925.1 Pirellulaceae bacterium | reverse complement strand
CCCCAACAACTTCCTGTACGACGGGGACGTGCTGCCGGACGGGGTCCTCCGCGTCACGCTCATGGCAGACTACGATCGCTGGTGCCAGCTGTCGGCTGACGAGTACCGCCTGGCGAAGCTGCACTGGTTCGAGCGGACGCTGGCCAGCGCGGCGCGTTTCGTGCCCGATTGCCGGCAGCACGTGATCGACACGGACATGTTCACCCCGCGGACCATCCAGCGTTACACGTGGCACGACAACGGGGCCGTCTACGGCGCTCCGGAAAAACGGCTCGATGGCCGGACCAAGTTCGCCAACCTGTTCATCTGCGGGACGGACCAGGGGTACGTGGGGATTGTCGGGTCGCTTCTGAGCGGCATTCTCGTAGCCAATCGCCACCTGTTGGGCGATTCCTGAACGAAGCAGCGGACTCATGCCGAAAGATTTCCTGCAACACGTCAAGCCGCAGTACGATGTCGTCGTGATTGGCAGTGGCCTGGGCGGGCTGACCGCCGCCAACGTGCTGGGCCGCGCGGGGCACCGGGTGCTGCTGCTTGAACAACACTACAAGCTCGGCGGTCTGGCGACCTGGTTTCGCCGGCCGGGCGGGCTGATCTTCGACATCTCCCTGCACGGTTTCCCGGTGGGAATGCGGAAGAGCTGCCGCCGCTACTGGACCAGTGAAATCGCGGACTCTGTGGTGCAGCTCAAACATATCCGGTTTGACAACCCGATGTTCTCGCTGACCACCGAGTTCCATCGCCAGGACTTCACGCGCCTGCTGGTCACACGCTTTGGCGTTGACCCCCGGACGGTGGAGTTGTTTTTCGACGCGGTGCGGGCGATGAACTTCTACGACGATCAGTCGCTCAATAACCGCGCGCTGTTCGAACGCTTCTTTCCCGGGCGCGGCGATGTCGTGCGGCTGCTCATGGAACCGATCACCTATGCTAACGGGTCGACGCTGGAGGACCCGGCCATCACCTACGGCATCGTGTTCTCGAATTTCATGTCCCAGGGGGTGTTCACGTTTCAGGGGGGCACCGATCGACTGGTCGCGTTGATGCGCGACGAACTGCTGCGCAACGGCGTGGACATCGCGATTCGCAGCGACGTGGAGGCCATCCGCGTCGCGCAGCGCGCGGTCACGGGCGTCCGCGTCGGAGGGCGGGAGATCCGGGCGCGGGCCGTCATCTCCAACGCCAATCTGTGCGACACCGTGCAGCGGATGGTGGGGGCCCGGCACTTCGACCGGGACTTCGTCGAGCAGGCGGCGGCCGTCCGCCTGAACTGCTCCAGCACGCAGGTCTACATGGCCCTCCAGCCGGACGACCTCCTGGACGAATCCACCGGGGATCTGCTGTTCAGCTCGGTCGCCCCCGCCTTCCAGACCGATCTGCTGCTGAGTCGCCACATCACGAGTCGGACTTTTTCGTTCTACTATCCGCGGACGCGTCCGCAGGCGTGTCCCCAGTGCCTGATCGTCTCGAGCACCAATGCCCGGCATGCCGACTGGGCCGCGTTGTCCGCGGAGGAATACGCCGCCAGCAAGCGAGATCTGATCGAGACGACATTCGATGCGTTGGAGAAGTACGTTCCCGATTGCCGGCGGCGGGTCGCGTATGTGGAGGCCGCCACGCCGCGCACGTTCGCACACTACACGCGGCACCCGGGGGGCGCGAGCTTCGGCACCAAGTTCGAAGGGCTGGCGGTCAGTCGCGGGTTGCCGGAGCAGATTCGCGGGCTCTATCACGCCGGAAGCGTCGGCATTATCATGTCCGGCTGGCTGGGGGCGATCAACTACGGTGTCATCGTCGCCAACGACGTCGATGCCCTGCTCACGCACACGGCGTCCACAAGTCATCCGGCCAGGTCGATCCTCACGCCCGAGAGTTGACGATGAGCACCATCTCCATTCCCGATGCGATCCCCCATCGCGCCCCGATGCTGCTGCTGGACTCCGTGCACTCCTGCTCGGCCGACACCATCGTCTGCCGGAAGACGTTCCGGGCCGACGAGCCGTTCCTGCAGGGACACTTCCCCAACTTCCCGCTGGTGCCGGGGGTCATCCTGTGCGAGTGCGCGATGCAGGCGGGGGGCGTGCTGATTGCCCAGCAGGCGGCGGGCGCAGCGGGGGTGCCCGTGGCGACGCGGATGGACCAGGTGCGGTTCCGCCGCATGGTCCGACCTGGAGAAACCATCGACATCGAAGTCCGCTTGCGCGATCAGGTGTCGCAGGCGTACTACCTGGACGCCTGGGTCCGGTGCGCCGGGCAGGTCGCCGCGCGGCTGCAGTTCGCCTGCACGCTTGCCCAGGTGGCCGATGAGCCGGCACCCGTGGACCCGCCCGCGCCAGGACAGAGGACCGATCGTTCATGACCACTCCCCCCGACTTCCTGCAGCTGGCCGGCAAATCGTTTCTGGTGTTCGGCGTCGCCAATCGCAAGAGCGTAGCGTATCACATCGGCCGCACGCTCGAAGCGTGTGGTGCACAGGTCTGGTACGTCGTGCGCAGTGCCGAGCAGCGCGACGGTGTGTCGCGGCTGCTCGGCGGCGCCGAGATCTTCACCTGCGATGTGGAGCGCGAGGAGGAGATCGCGGCGGTCAGGGCCCAGGTTGGCGGACGCTGCTCGCAACTGCACGGCATCGTCCACTCGATCGCCTTCGCTGATTACGAAGGTGAAGCGAAACCGTTTCACCAGACGACCAAGGCCCAGTTCCTGCGGGCCATCGACATCTCCTGCTACTCGCTCATGGCGATCGCCAACGCGTTCCAGGACCTGCTCGATCCCGACGCGTCCGTGGTCACCATCTCGATCTCCACGACGCGCATGGCGAGCGAGAACTACGGATTCATGGGGCCGGTCAAGGCGACTCTCGATTCGTCGCTGGCCTTTCTGGCCAAGGCGTTCAGCCGGTTCTCCCGCGTGCGTTTCAATGCCGTGGCTGCCGCGCTGCTGAAGACGTCCGCTTCGGCCGGCATTCCCGGCTACGTGGACGCCTATCTGTACGCGGAACAGGTCATTCCGCGGCGCAAGGCGCTGGAGACGCAAGAGGTGGCCAACGTGGCGGTGTTCCTGCTCAGCCCACGGTCCTCGGGCATCAATGCCCAGTCGGTCGTGGCCGATGCCGGCATGTCGATCAACTACTTCGACAACGACCTGATCCGGCGTGCCATGCGCGCCGGCGAGTAGGCGGTTGCCATTCAGGGCTGCAGCGCGGCACGGGCCCGGGTTACGGCTGACTCAGCCCACGGCTTGTCTCCGTAGAGCTCGAGGACGCCGCGCCGGATCGCCTGCGCGCGGTCCGGGTCGTCCTGCGACAGCTGGTCGGCGTCTTCCAGCCGGCGCAGGATCTCCTTCAGATCGGCCGCAGCCACCCCCTGGCTTTTGGCCTGCAGCTGATCGAGTTGTTCACGGGCGAGTCTCAGGCAGCGGCGGTCGGAATCAGTGAGCTGGCCGACAGAGAAGACCTCCAACAGCGCTTCGAGCTTGGCCATGGCGCCCCGCGGGTTGGTGGCAGCCAGCTGCGTCGCCTCGAGGTAGGCACGTTCGAGCGGTCCGAGCGAGTCGCGGCCGCCCCGCAGCCGTGCCCGCCGCTCGTACTGCCGCTGCAGTCGATACAGCTCGAGTTCCTCGTGCAGCGCGCGGACCTCCCCGGCACGCTCGTCCTGCGGAAAGCGCCGCGCAAACTCGCGGATCTCGTCTTCCACCTTGGTCAGGTCGCTGGTTTCTCCCTCTTTGGCCACCTCCATGATGCGGCCGTAGAGCGCCTCGGCGGACAGGGGGCGGCTGAGATACCAGATGCCGGTCACGATCAAAGCGACTGCGGCGAGCAGCGGGGCGATCTTGAGCCACAGCGGCGTGCTCTCGTCCGATTCATCCAGCGCGGTCGCCCGCTGCCGCGCTGCCTCATCGAACGTCGTGAAATGCGTGCTGGCCGTCCGCTCCGCCTCTGCTAACTCCTCGCTGCCTGCCTCCTCGGGTTGTGCGGCCGGCGCGACCAGCCCGGACATGGCCACCGTCGGGTTGCGGTGCCGCTCGAGCGAATCGCGCTGCCGCATGATCTCGTGCTCGGTCGGGCTGACCAGCCGCGTCTCGCCCTCTGCGATGAGCGTGCGTTGCTCATCGGCCTCGCCTGCCAGCCGGTACTCCTCGTCGGCCGCCAGCGAGAAGTGCTGGGATTGTTTCTCCACCGGCGGCTCGGCCGAAAGGCCGTACTCCATCGCCTTGAGCCGGTTGGCCACCGCCAGCGCCGTCGCTACGCGTTTGGCCGGGTCCTTCTCCAGCAACTGGGCGATGATCAGTTCGAACTCCTCTGGCGTGTCGGGGGCCAGGCGGCGGACCGGCAACGCGTCCTCGTAGCGGAGCCTGTGGATGACTTCCGCTGCCGTGCGGGAGGCAAACGGCGGCCGGCCCGCCAGCAGCGCGTAGAGCACACTCCCCAGGCTGTACAGGTCGCTGCGCGCTGTGACTCCCTTCCCCTCGCCCTGTTCCGGCGACATGTAATCGGCGGTGCCAATGACCCCGCCCGCCACCGTCAGCTGCGACATGCCGTAGAGCTTGGCGATGCCGAAGTCGGCCAGCTTGATCTGATCGTCGGTGGCATACAGCAGGTTGGCCGGCTTCAGGTCGCGATGGATGACGCCACGATCGTGCGCATGTTTGAGCGCCTGGCAGACCTGGATGCCGATCCGCGCTACCTCCCGCCAGCTGAAATGCCGGCCGCTGCGAAGCTCCTGCTGCAGCGAACGCCCGTCGACCATCTCCATGGCATAGAACAACTGCCCATCCTGCTCGCCAAACCCCAGCAGCTGGACGATGTTCGGATGCTCCAGTTTCTTGAGCGTCTCGATCTCGGTGGCGAACCGCTCGCGGAAACTCGCGTCGCCGCCCAACGCCGGTGAGAGGACCTTGATGGCCGCGCGTTTCCCCGTCGTTTCGTCCACACCGAGAAAGACGGTCCCCATCCCGCCGCTGCCGAGCGGACGTTGGATCAGGTACGGTCCGAGTCGTTCCAAAGGTGGCATGACGAGCAGTTCCTCCGTTGCTGACGGCGGCGGCCAAAGTGCCGTCAGGAAAAACCCAATTGGCGCTGGCCAGCGGCCGGCGGCGCCGGCACCACGCAGTCGGGCGCATCGTGGCGCGGATTGTTCACGGACGTACTGACCGGATACGCCTCCATCGCTGTCGCAGCGTACGGCCGCAACAGGCGCGTCAAAACCGCGCGATCGGCAGCGCGCGGATCCAGCCAGTCAGTATAGTCGTGCGGCGCGAGGATGACCGGCATGCGCGGGTGAATGGGGCGGGTCAGTTCGTTGGCGGCGGTGGTGATGATGGTGCAAGTCTCCAGCCGGGTTCCGTCCGGGTCCTGCCAGGTCTCCCACAGTCCAGCAAGTCCGAACGGCCGGTCGTCGCGCAGTCGGATGTAGTACGGCTGTTTCCGCCCGGGAACGTCCGTCTTCTGCCACTCATAGTACCCATCCGCCAGCACCAGGCAGCGGCGCTGCCGAAAGGCACGGCGAAACGCCGGTTTCTCGGCCACCGTCTCGCTGCGGGCGTTGATCAGCCGGCTGGCGATCGCGCGCTCCGTGGCCCACGACGGAATCAGACCCCAGTGCAGCTGTGCGTACTCGCGCCCCCGCACCGGATCCAGCACGCGCACGGCCGATACCCGCTGGGTCGGCGCGATATTGAACCGGGGCGGCAAGTCCGCCGGCTGCAGGTCGAACAGGAACTGCTCGACGAGTCGCTGGAGCGGGGTGCGAAGCGTGAATCTGCCGCACATGGAGTCAACTGTCCTGCAAGCGAATGGGGGGCGCCGCCGTCCTCTGCTGTGCCTGATTCTACGCGATCGCCCGCCGGCTGTCGCCTTCCACCGCTATCGGAAGTCGCGGGCCGGGACGCGGAGGTTTCCCAGCGTACTGGACAGATCCTCCAGTTTTTCCACGATCACGTGCAGTACGGCATCCTTGGTCTCGATCCGTCCGTGAGCCAGCCAGGCTGCCGATCGGCGGGCGACCTGGTAATAGCGTTCCCAGGTGGCTTGATGGACGAGCAGATTGGCCGTACCGGTTTCATCTTCCAGGGTGACGAAGGTGATCCCCTTGGCGGTGCCGGGACGTTGCCGCAGCAGCACGAGTCCGGCGACGCTCACACGGCGCCGGTTCTGGAGCACGCGCAGCTTGGCGGCGGGCACGACCTGCATCTGATCGAGCCGTGGGCGATGAAAGGCAAGCGGGTGTGCCTTGAGCGACAGGCCGGCCGTCCGGTAGTCGGCCAACACTTCCTCCTGCGGACTCAACGTCGGCAGGGCGGCGGGCGGTTCGTCGTCCGGCGGCAGGGCGGCGAACAGCGGCAGGTGTTCCGCCGTGCGGGTTTGGGACAGCGCTTCCCACAAGGCACGGCGCCGGTCGCGCTGCAGCGATGCGAACACATCGGCTTCCGACAGCCGGACGATCAGCGCGCGTCCGAGACCGGTGCGCCGGGCGAAATCCGCCAGGGATACGAAGGGGCCCTGTTGTTGCCGCGCCGCGACGATCGCCGCGGCGGCCGCGCCGGGCAGTCCCTTGAGCAGTCGGAAGCCGAGGCGCAGCGCCAGCGCCGCAGCCGGTCGGGGAGCGGAGTTGTGCGCGTGCGCGCCGGCAGCGTGCGCGTCGGCCGGCTGCTGCTCGAGCGTACACTCCCATTGGCTGG
>DAISIS010000316.1:0-6730 GCA_036821925.1 Pirellulaceae bacterium | reverse complement strand
CGGTGTGCATTAAATAGGAGTTGCCGCCGTCCATGATCACGTCGCCGGGCGAGAGGAGTGGCACCAGCTGGCTGATGACCGAGTCGACGGCCGCGCCGGCCTCGACCATCAACATGACGATGCGCGGCGCCTTGAGCTGTTGGACCAGGTCGGCCAGCGTCTCGCAGCCCACGATGTTCCGCCCGCGCTGCTGCGCGACGAACTCCTGCATCGTCGAGGTCGTCCGGTTCCAGACCGCCACGCGGTAACCGTGATCCTCCATGTTCAAGACCAGGTTCTGGCCCATCACTTTCAGGCCGCACAAGCCGATGTTGCAGTGTGTCGTCATGTCTGTTGTTCCCATGGGGGCCTAGTGGGTAGATAGCGGTCAAATTCGTCGAGCAGCGTCTGCTGGTAGCT
The DNA here is from genome assembly GCA_036821925.1 of Pirellulaceae bacterium. Taxonomy (GTDB): domain Bacteria; phylum Planctomycetota; class Planctomycetia; order Pirellulales; family Pirellulaceae; genus JAAYDI01. Next base: position 6,331 of record DAISIS010000316.1, on the reverse strand, counting down.
GCCGGCGAAACTGCCGTTCAGGAATTTCTCAATACCCTGTTCGTTAAAACGCCGCCAGCTGGCCTCTTCGTTCCCCGGGCAGATCGGAAAGAACAGGCACCGGTTCGCCTGGGCCGCCCGGTAATCTCCCAGCGCGTCGCCAATCATCAGCGCATGCGCGGGCTGGTAGGGCGCCGCGTTCTGCAGGATCTCCGCCTTGGTCCCGTCTTCCTGCCCGCTGATGACCGACACATACCGCTCGATGTCGTGTTCGGCCCATTCGGCCCGCAGCGCCTCCTGCGGGGTCGCGGAACAGACGACCATGTCAACGCGGCCCTGCAGCGTCTGCAGGCTTTCCCGCACACCGGGGAAGGGGGGGACACCTCGGACCATGTCGGCAATCGCCCGATTGACCGCCACGGACCAGGTCAGCGCATGAGCCAGCTCCGGGGCACCCGTCTCCGCCACGCGGCGCTCCAACGCCGGATTCCCCAGCTTGTTCTCAGTCTGGATCCAGGCCCGCAGCTGCTCCGGCACCGAGATTCGCACGCCCCGGGCAGACACCTCGGGTCGTTGCTGCAGCCATTCGAGCGTCTCGATCAGGGCCGGGAACCGGTTCGTGCCGCGGCTGCGGGAATACAGATTCACAAACTCGGCCGCTTCCCGGGCATATTTGCTCACCGCCTGCAACTCGTAGTAGTTGATGATGTTGGGGATGAAACACTCTTTGTGCTTCAACTCCATCGTGTCGAAAACACAGCCATCCGAGTCGATGCCAACGAAGAAGTCGTGGTGCGGCGTGAAGTGGAACATGGTCGCAAGCGAGCCTGCACGATCAGTGGTCAGCCGGTTGAAGATGCGGATTCCCACTGTACTGGGGTCGCGGCGATTCCGCAACGTGCCTGGAGCCGGCCACGAAGACGCAAAACGGGTATCGTCCGAACATGTGCCGACGTTTCGGACGACGCAAGAGAATAGAAAGCAGAGAGGAGACCGCGGGAGCGTGGAGCAAGGCGGAGCGAATGCGTGGCGGGAAGCGTCTGAGTGCGCACCCCCCACCGCGGCCGGGCGACCTACGCTGCGTGACGGCGCACCGCGGCCGCGGCCGGCCGGCGCACCAACGGGTGGGCCAGCTGTTCTGCCATCAGCGACAACGCCTGCTCGAGGATCTCCCGCTGCTGCTCGGCCGAGAGTCTGCCGCAACGAACAGTGGCCCCTGCCAACCGGCTGCGCACGATGCTCCTGGCGCGTGCCCGAACGTAGCCCTGCGCTTCCGCCAGGCTGGCACACGATCCGGCACGCGGCGCGACGCGCTGGTGCACCAGCGCGCGGCTCTCGGCGACCATCCGGAACGCCAGCTGGGTCTTGTCAAGACGAGCGGGGAACAACCTGCGGATCCAGCCCAGAACTCCCATGGACGCCTCCTTGTGGCACTCGTCGCCCCGCGGATCCGACGACCCAGCCATGTGGGCAGCCACCGCAGGGTGCGCTGCGGCGGCTGGCCGTACGACCGGCAACCCCGTGCAGATCGGCACAACTACTAGCATCGAATCGTGCGCCCGATTTCGTTAATCCTCTTGACCGGGACCGGCGGATTCCCTAAGTTGCCCGTGTGGATTGTGCTCTGCAGCAGCACATCCCGGGCGACCCGCACAGGGTGCCCAATTTGACGGCGCCGTAGCCAAGTGGCTAAGGCAGCGGATTGCAAATCCGCCATCGTCGGTTCGAATCCGACCGGCGCCTCTGAGAGGACCACAACAAGACCAACGGCATGCAGCCCAACTGCATGCAACACGGGTCCCGGCTGAAGCGTCGGGACTTTCGTCGTTTCTTGGCACCCGCTGCGGCACCCATGGGTGTCCAGCACAGACCGCCTTCTGCGGCGCGTCCAACTCAGCTCGTGCAGCGGCTCTTGCTCCGGCAGTCACCCGCTTGCCCCGCGCGTCAGCACGGCGGATGTGCCGGCCTGCGGTGGGCAAAACCGTCGTGGCCCGCGCGTCGCGTACAATAGATACATCTTCGCAGGCAATCGCAGTTTCGCCCCCCCTGCCGGAGTTGCCAAATGTCAATTGCCGCAGTATTGAAGTGCTACAATACTATACCGTGTCGGGTGTTGCGCGAAACGCTGCGGGCAGAGGGCACCGAGTGGAAGTATGCCGTCTGCACGCAGTCTCACACATAGATAAACTCTCTTGGCCGCGGCTATGGGCAATGCGTTGTGGTGTAACCGTCAGCTGACGGTACGCGTGACAGGTCCGGACGGTGTGCGAACCGTCGACGTGGGGAAGCCGTACGCTCGAATAGGAAGTCATCCGCGCTCCGACGTCATTCTAGAGGGTCCCGGGGTCCCCAAACACGGTCTCTATCTGCATGCCACGCAGCGCGGTATTTTCTACACACGGTTAACCGAGCCATCCGATGAAGAAGCGCAGAGCGGTTGGGTGGCGCCCGAGCAAAGCATACCGATTGGCGACTGCCAGGTCTGCACATCGTTTTCCGACGGTGACGCGGCGGAAGTTGATCCCGATTGGATGCTGGACAAGAAAGGAAGTGCCCAGCTACCGGTCCCTGTGATCTACGTGCTGGTCAACGAGCAGCGGCGTGCCACGTACCGGGTCTTCCGCAGCCTGACCGTGGTCGGCCGCGAGAGGCCCAGCAACCTGCGGTTGCGGAGCGAGTTCATCTCGTCGACGCACTGCGTGTTGTACTGGCAGGACGGTAAGCTCTGGTTCGTAGACCTGTTGAGCAGTAACGGAACGGAGAAGCGCGGCAGACGCTGCGAGGCAGAGCGACTGCGGCAAGGCCGCACGATCAAGCTCGGCGATGTCCTGCTCGGCTTCGCCCGCACGATCAACGAGAAGTGGGTGGACACATCCGGTGCACCGCATGCGCATGAGGAGAGTGACCGCGAAGCAGTCCGGCGGAGCATATTCGACCTGCACCCCCCAGCGCAGAACGCCGCGCAGATGGCCGATTCACACGCATCATCTTCCGCGTCTGGATCGTCCCTGATAGCGCTGGATATCCTGCCGCCGGGCCTGGAAGACGACTCTGCCCTGGAAGCGCCCGGACTGACGGAGACGATCGAGGCCATTAAGGAAATGCAGCGCCAACTTGAAGCAGACCGGACAGCCTGGGAGGCGGAGCGTACGCAGCAGCAGCGGAAGCTCACCAAGCAGCACCGTGAACTCGACATCCACTTCGCCGAGATCCAGTCCTGGCGTGAGGAACTCACTGCGCGCCGCGACCAACTCGAACAGGATGTGAATAATCTGGCGGCCGAACAGACGCAGCTGGACCGCCTGCGCACGGAACTCGACCGGCAGCGGTCCGACACCGAGCGGCTGGGCGGCCAGCTGCACGACCGGCAGCGGACGTTTGAGCAGCAGCAGCGCGAGTGGAGCGACGTGCACGCGCGGCAACGCACGGAACTCGACCAGCAGCGCGCAACGACCGAGCAGCTGACCACCCAGCTGCGGGAACGCCAGGCGGCCTTCGAACAGCAGCAGCGCGAGTGGGACGAAGCGCACGCGCGGCAACGCACGGAACTCGACCAGCAGCGTGCGGAGACCGAGCAGCTGTCCACCCAGCTGCGGGAACGCCAGGTGGCCTTCGAACAGCAGCGGCGTGAGTGGGAAGACGTGCATGCCCGGCAGCGCACGGAACTCGACCAGCAGCGGTATCAGACCGAGCAGTTGCGGGGCGAGTTGCAGGAACGGCAGCGGGCGTTCGAGCAGCAGCAGCAGGAGTGGACGCAGCAGCAGGCCCGGCAGCGCGCGGAGCTCGATGCTCAGCGCACGGCGCTCGGCACCGCCGCGCAGGAACAGGCGGAGCGTCAGACGCGGCTGGCGGTCGAGCGGGAAGAACTCGAGTCGCTGCAGGTGTCACTCTCCGGCACCAACCAGCAGGTCACGCGGGAGATTGCGCAACAGCGCAGCGAGCTGAAGTCGCTCAAGCAGCAACTGGCTCAGCAGGTTCAGACCTTCGAAGGGGAACGCGACGACTGGCAGCGCGAGCGGCAGTCGCTGTTGGCGCGGTTGGCGGCGCAGACCGATGAGCTGCGCGGCGTCCGTGAACTGCTCTCGTCCGAGCAGCTGACTGTCGAGTCGCTGCGTGTCGCCGCCACCGAACAACAGCAGACGCAGGAACAGGCCGAGCAGCACCGGGCGCAGCTCCAGACGCTGCAGGCGCAGCTCCAGTCGGATCGCGCCGCGTTGGAGCGTCAGCAGCAGGCGTGGCGGGAGGAGAAGCAGGCGTTCGAGCAACAGCTGCAGCGCGATCAGGCCGAACTGGGGGCGGCACGTCACGCGTGGGAGCAGGCCCAGGCCGAGCTGCGTGCCCAGCAGCTGACGCTGCAGCAGCAGCGCGAACTGCACGAGCGCGCCCAGTCCGAATCCGCCCAGCAGCTGGCGGCGCGCCAACAGGATCTCGACACGCTGCGTCTGGAACTGCACGAACAGAAGAACGCCCTGGCTGCCGACCGCCAGGAACTCGCCGCGCTCCGCCAGGCCCTCACCGCAGACCGGCAGGAGAACGTGTCAGAACTGCACCAGCAGCGTGAGACACTCCAGGCCGCCAAGAGCCAGCTGGAGGATCTGCAGGCGGCCCTCGCACGCGAACGAGACTCCATCGCGCAGGCGCGCAGCGACATGGAACAGCGCCAGGCACACCTCGACGAGGAGCGCGCGCGACTGGATGCCGCACGACACGAGATTCAGCAGCGCCAGCAGACCTGGCTGCAGGAGGTCACCGAACGGGATCGCCTGCTGGCCACCCGCCACCAGGAACTGCAGCAGGCCGTGGAATCGCTGGACCAACAACGTCAGGACCTGGCCGCAACGCGCAGCGACCTGGAACGCAAGATGGAGCGGCTCGCCGAACAGACGGCCACGTACCAGACCGACCGCGACGCGCTGGCCGAACAGCGCCGCGCCTTGGACGCCGAGCGGGCGAGGCTCGAGGAGTACGCCATCGAGCAGGCCGAGCAGCTCGCCAGGCAGCAGCGCGAGCTGGAAGCCCAACCGGTCGCGGCACTGCACGAGGTCGAGCCCACGGACGATGCGCCCACGCCGACCGAACCCTGCGCGGAGGCGGAGACGGAGCCCGAGCCGGACACGGACACCGAACTCGCCGCCGAAACCGAGTCCGCGTCAGCCGCGGCCGAAGAGGCCTATGCCGACCCCGTGATGGGTCAGCAGTTTGAAAATGTGGATCCGGTCCTGCTGGGTGAGCCGAAGGCGGCAGCCGCGTCCGGTGCGGCGGACAGTCTGGCCGCTGCGCGGAAAGCAGCCGCAGAACGCATCCCCATCGATCCCGAGGCGGACGAAGCCTATGAAGAACTGGTCGACCGCCTTGTGCAGTTCAACTACTCGAAGAAGAAACGATGGTACAAGTTCTGGTAAATGCTGTCTTCCCTCCCCCACCTGCTTGACTGCGTCCAACAGATTGCCACCGCTGCGGGCCGTGCCGCGCTGGAGTACTACGGCCAGCCCATACCGATCGAAGCGAAATCTGACCACTCGCCGCTGACCCAGGCTGACAAGGCCTCCCACACGCTGATCAGCACACAGCTGGCCGCCCTCACCCCGGATGTGCCGGTCGTTTCGGAGGAGTCGACTGAGTCGGCGGCGATCAGCCGTGGGGCCGCACAATGGCGGTGGGTGGTCGATCCGCTGGACGGGACCAAGGAGTTCATCAAGCAGACGGGCCAGTTCACCGTCAACATCGCGCTGGTGCGCCACGACTATCCGGTGCTGGGAGTGGTCTATGTACCGGTATCCGGCCTGCATTACGGCGGTGTGAATCTGAGCGCGTGTCCGGCCGCCTGGAGGCAGCCGGCCGGAGCCCCTCGCGAGCCGATCCGCACGCGGCGTGCGGACCTGCAGCATTTGACCGTGGTCGCCAGCCGCGACCATGCGGGGCCCGTCGTCGACGCCTTTCTGGCGCGTCTGGAAGGAGCGGCGATCACCAGCATGGGCAGCTCCCTGAAGTTCTGCCTGATCGCGGAGGGACGCGCTGATTTCTATCCGCGCGTCGTCCCCACTATGCAGTGGGACACGGCCGCTGCGCAGGCCATCCTGGAAGCGGCCGGAGGACACCTGACCCTGCTCGACGGCACCCGGCTCGCCTGCCGTAAGGACGCGCTGCGCAACCCGGCCACCATGGCCTTCGGCGACTGCCGAATCGACTGGGCCCGGTTCTTTACGGGCGGCAGCTCCAGCGAGTTGGCGTGAAGGGGTCTCCGGCGCCCGCCGTTCAGCGCAGCGGACCGGGGCGCGGGCTGGGGCGCGGGCCGGGGTCACGCATCTCCCCACGGCGACCCATAGACGCATTGGCCCGCCTTGACGGTCGC
>DAISIS010000315.1:0-6815 GCA_036821925.1 Pirellulaceae bacterium | reverse complement strand
GCGATAGCCAAACACGGCCGGGTCCGAGTAATCAGGATTGGCCGGATCCCACACACCCGCACTGTGGTTCGCCCAATAGTTGATCAACGGCGCCTGGTGAAAGCTGGGCAGCACCTGGAGTTGACCGGTCGTCGGGTCCGGGACGAGCGCCGCCAGCGCCATGTTCTGGTAGTCGGCCGCGTCGTAGCCTTCGTTCAAGCCTCCCTGCATGTAGTCGCGGAACGTGTCAACCGGCGACTCGTTGAAGCGGTGGGGCAGCAGCGCATGCGGGCACGTCGCGCTGCCAATCGTTACGGCTCGCGCCAACGCACCGTAGTCCGCATCCGCGACATCACCCACGTAGCCGGCCCCCGTGCCCACAAACGCGCGGCCGTTGACCAGGAACAGATTCTCGTTCGCGGACGTGACGATGTTCTGGTCGTCACGGTTCGGCAGCAGGATGCGGAACTGGACCACCGGCGGCATCACGCTCATATCCATCTGGTAGCCCACGATCCGCGTGCTCACGTTGCTCAGGGGGCCGGTGAGAAAGGTGAGCACACAGCCGTTGAAGAAACCGTTGGTGCGCAGCCCCTGGTCGACTTCGTCGAGCGTCACCGAACCATCGCCGTTGTCATCGAGCGCCAGGTTGGCTGTGAATTCCAGGAACTGCCCCCCTCCCGAGGCCACCGCCGCGCCCGTCTGCTGGCCGCGCACAGACTCGCCGTACATGTCGCGGAGCAGGCTGTGGGTGCGAATGGACGACGTCGCATCGTTCGTATCGCGCACCAGCTGATAGAGGGCCCGTTCCATGACGGCCGGCGGCGGATCGCCGTAGCGTTCCTTCCGAGCGCTCGCGTCCGCCCCGCGACGGAACTGGCCCGACAGCAGCGCGAACGTCAAGCCGACGACGATCAGCAGGGTCAACAGCGTGAGGATGATCAGCAGCACGATGCCGCGGCGTCGTCTATGTCGTCGAGCCATCTTCTTGTTCTCCTGAAAGAACCAAACTCACCCGAGCGCCGGTCATGCCGCGCTCCGGCTAGTAGGTCCACAGCGAGGAGGTCTCCAGTCGAATCGTCTTCTCGAATACCGCCACCACCCCGCGCGCAACCGTGACCTGCGTGGTCCGCGAACCGGATAACGTGAGCAGTTGTCGCCAGTCCCAATCGGGCCCGATGAGTGTCACGTCGCGCGACCACTCGCCGGAATCCGGCGTGACTTCCTCTCCCGCATTCAGCACGCGGTACCACTTGTGAACTTGGATCGGGTCGAGTCCCCCGAGCCGCGGCTTCATGCCCGAGAACATCACCCAGTCGCCCGTGCGCAGCTCCAGGTCGCTCTTGTTCGCAGCCCCCAGCTGCAGGTCGCCTCCTCCGATCCCGTCACCGTAGAAATCCCGGACGAACGCCGTGCGCTCGCTGGCCGCCGCCGCGTTGTTCAGGACAGGGTCGATGATCCGTCGCGCAAAGACGACCACCGACAGCGTGTATTCGTCGGTCAGATTGCCCACCCGGTCGAGCTTCGGGACAACCGTCGCCAGCCAGGACAGGGTCCCCGTCGCGCTGCGCCGCAGCGGCTGATTGCTCGACGAGAGACTGAAGTTCTGCACGGGGCCGAGAGTCCGGTCCTGAGGCAGGTCGAACACCAGAGCGTCATCGCTCGTGAAGACCTGGCTCGCCTGCAGGACCCCCATGAACGTGCCACCCGTCGCCGTCACGTTCGGCGCCAGCGTGATGCGTGGCATCCACAGGGCGCCCGAGTAAGGGAACCGGGCCCGGCCCGCATGGTCGGAACTCACATTGCCCTGCGCCACAAACCGCGGATCGATGCAGAACGAATTGCCGGCGCGCAGCTCAGCGACCGACGGCGCGCGGAACCCGCCCCCGCCCCCGTCATACCATCGCCAGGTGAGCGGGTTGCCCATCGACCGCACGTGAAACTCGCGGACCGCTCCCGCGCCATAGCGGGCGGCCGAGTCGGCCAGCGCGCCCCGGTTGGCCTGCACGCCGGCGGCCGGCAGCAGCGCCGCAATGCCGACCAGGCCGACCAGTGCGACACCGATCGAGAAGATGACTTCCAGCAAGCTCACACCGGCTCGCAGGCGTCTCCGCGCGCAGCGCGGCCCGCCGCGCCGACGACCGGATGTTGAGGGCAGCCAGTACCGCATCACCGTCCTCCCTTCTGAACCGAGGACCGGGCGAACTCCCGCGCCGCCTTGATCCGCTCCGAGGGAGTCAGACGCGCGGGCAGCGTCGCGGGCGCAATGAAAGACGTATCCAGATTGTCGGACGTGATCACCGCACCGGTCCGGTTGGAAACCGTGACCCACAAGCAGGTCGGGTCACCCAGGTTGGTCAGCTCGGGGCTCCAGACCGTCGTCGCCTGCGGATTAACCACCCGCGCCTTGCGGCCGATCAGCAGGTGCAGCGGGGACGGCAGCGGCTGCTGGTCGCCAGAGAGATAGATGCAGTCCACGCCGCCACTCGGCGCGAACACGATCACCACCGGCGTCGCATCTCCAGTGGTCACGGGATCCAGTTCCCGGCGTGAGGTCGTGCCGGAGAGCGACAAGTCGATGACCGCATCGGCCGGCAGCACCAGCGGGTTGACGGCCGACCGCGTGGGGGCGAGTGTGATCTCGTAGGGGACTCCCCTGCCGGAGACATCGGCCCCCGGCGGCACCCCCCAGGGAATCTTGACTTCGAAGTCGGACGCCGTCCGCCGGCCCACGTACTCGTACCCCTTATGGTCGAACTTGATGGTGAACGGATCCCCCACCGCCAGGACGGTGCTCAGGACCACCGCGTCGTTCACGTTGGCGTTCCCCTGGAAGTCAACGAACTGCAGCGTGCCGACCGTGCCGCTGGCCGCCACGCGCACCCGCGAATCCAGTTGCGCTCCGGAGAAGCTCGGCGGCACCTCGGCCATGTACAACCGCACCGCATGCCGCGCTCCGAGCTCCGTCCCGTCCAGCCGTTCGATCCACACTCCGACGGGACGCCCCAGCTCGGCGGCGCGCCGCTGCGCTCCGGCGAAGTAGGCGGAGACCATCCGCGCCGCCTCGCGCACATACCGATCCTGGAAGGCCGGCCGCATCAGTGGCACGGCGATGACCAGCAGAATCGTCATGATGCTGATCACCATCAGCAATTCGACCAGCGTCAGGCCGCGGCGGCCCAGCTGCATGCGTTTTGCGAAGGCCATGGCTTACCGCACCTCCAGCAAATGATTGGTGATGTCGTCGCTCAATCCGGTGCTCGCAAAGTCGCTGGTGCCCAGGATCCGCCCGATGTAATCGCGGCTGGTGGGCAGGATCAGATACGGATCGTTCTTCGGACGACTGGTCCAGATCGAGCTGCCCGACGACCAGGGGGCTGTGGGGTAGGGTGTATACGACGGGTACAGCGTCGCGCTCAACTCGGCGTTGGCGTACGAGCTGGTGTCCGAGAGGGCATAGGTGATGTCGATGTAGTTGGGAGGATCGGCGTTGTCGTAGTCTTTGAGCACCACACCGAACTGCCCGTCGCGCCCCCCCGAATAAATCACCGGATAGAGCGCGAAGGGGTCGTCCCGTTTCGTGGCGGGGTTGCTGTCGTCGTTGTTCTCCCAGCGCGGGTCGACGCGCAGCGGATCGAACGGATCAGGCTCGCGGCGCTGGGGATTCTGCAGCGCCGACACGTAACCGGGCGCCCAGCGCAGGAAGTAGATCGGCCGCCCCCACGGATCGAGCACTTCGGGCATGCCGTCGCCATCGGTGTCGCCAATCTCGCTCTCCTCGAACGCGTCCAGCCCGGTGGAATCCCCTTCGCGGATGCCCGCCAGGATCATATACAGGCACTCGGACTGCTCGTGCTGCACGGTCCAGACGTTTCCGCGCGATGCGTTGGCCGCAATCCGCCGCTGGTAACCGCGCCAGGCCGCCGGGGCCGTGTTGAGGACCACGGGTCCGACGAGCGTGTTGGAGGCGGCCGCGCCGTTGGGTGTGTCGACGACGGTCCGCAGATCGGTGACGCGGTCGGGCAATTCCATCCGCATCAGCTCCCGGATCGCGTTGAGCCGGTGGGCCGCCGCCACACGGGGCGGGGTCCCCGCCGGGATCCGGAGGGGGACGGCCCGCATCCGGTACGACTCCCACTTCTCCATGATCACCTCGTTGACGCGGGCAATCACGGTGCGCGTGCGGGTCTCACGCACATCCTCGCGCACGCCGTAGAGCGTGAACAAGGCGGTGCTGGCCAGGATCGTGATGATCGTGATCACCACGAGCAGTTCGACCAGTGTAAACGCCTGGCGATCCCGCTGAAGCCGACGCTCGTCTGTCTGTGCGATCATGGCTTCTTGTCCTGCAGTCTGCTGCCTTCGCTGAAATTGGTCATGTTATCGTCGTCGCCGACCCCGGGTGTCAGGTAATTGGCACCGGTGGGGTAGACGGGATACGACAGGTGATCGGCCAGGAACAGATCCGATCCGTAGTGGTCATCCAACCCGGCGCTGATGATCTGGAACGTGTCCTTGTTGACCCACTCGAACGGATAAGGCACGGGAGACGCCGGCGAGCGCGTGCTGAAATAGGGCTTGGCGGTGCCCTTGTTCAACAGGGTGTAGTAACCGTTGACGGCGGGCGCTGTGCCCGCTGCCAGCCCGCCGTAGGTGCGGCAGTCGAAGTAGACGTAGGGCGCCATCTTCTTGGGGGGGGTGTAGACGGCGAAGAAATCGCGATCTCCGTCGTCCCAGGCCAGACGTGCCTTGTCCAGATCGCAGGCCCCGCCGGTGCGGTCCGGGTTGGCGCCGGTGATGTTCCCACCGGCGTTGACCAGGAAGGGTCCTCCCGTGCCGGTGAACGGCCGCTGGGGGTTGGTGCTGAACCCGCCGAGCCAGAAGGCCAGCGCTTCGGCCGGGTTGACGTTGGATTGATGGTAGTTGGCAGTGCCGGCCGCGGCGTTCGGATAGCGCCAGAACACCCGTTCCACACGTGTCAACTCGGCGCCGTCAATGTTCGGCCAGGCCGTATAGATGTGGCGCCGCACGAGATCGCGGTCGCTGAAATCCGGCGGATAGTCGGTGTACTTGAGCTTGTAGGCTTCAAACCCGGCTTCCAGGTTCTGGATCTCTGTCGCGATCTGGAACCGCAGCGCCGCGCTGCGCGCCATACCGATGGCCGGCACCAGCAGGCCCGCCAGAATCGCGATGATCACGATGACGACCAGCAGTTCGACCAGCGTAAAGGCCGCTGACCGGGAAGGTCGATGGGCTCTCATCTCAAGTCCCTCCGGTTCGTGTTGCAGGCGACGCGGCCCACGACTCGGCGGTCGCGCTGGCGTCGGACTGGTTCAATATGTGTTGTGTGAATAATCCACGCTCACGACAGTTTCGAAATCAGGTCCACCAGCGGCATGAACAGCGAGATGACGATGAAGCCGACCGCACCGCCGAGGAAGAGGGTCAACAACGGTTCGAGCAACGACATCAGGCCGTCCGTCATGGTCTTCACTTCTTCGTCGTAGGTGTCGGCGACCTTGTAGAGCATCGTGTCCAGCTCGCCGGTTTCCTCCCCCACGTCGACCATGTTCACCACCAGATCGTCCACCACACGCTTGTTCATCCGCATGACGTACCAGAGGCCGCCCAGCACCGCGCCGGCCCCCATGGCCGCCAGCCCGGTGGTCAGCAAGTCGGGCATGAAAACGAGCGCCACCATCGGCCCGGCCCCCAGGGCGCTCCAGAAGAACAACGCCACCGGGTGAAACCCGGGCCGCGAGTACTGCTTCATCGGCTTGGCGATCGTCTCCCCTTCCCGAATCGCATCGGTCACTTTGCCGTAGAGCCGTTCGAACAGGGCGTTGCCGGCGGTCTCGCGCGTGATGTTCAACCCCTCCAGGATCGGCACACCGCTGGCCACCAGCGTCCCCAACGTCCGCGTCGTGCGGGCCATCACGTTCTTCTCGAAAAGCAGTCCGAACACAGGCACCTTGAGCAGGAACATATCCCAGCCCATCCGCCCGTGGCGGAACTTGCGCACCAGCTTGATGAACAGGAAGATGCCGATCGGGATCGCCGGGATCAGGTACCAGTAGGTGGCGATGCCGTTGGACATCGCGATCAGCAATTGGGTCATGGCCGGCAGCTTCAGGCCGAACTCCGTGAACATCTCTTCGAACGTCGGCACGATCTTGAGAATCAGGAAGGTCACGATGGCGATGGCCGTGATGATCACGATGATCGGGTAGACCATCGCACTGCGCACTTTGCGTTTGAGTGTTTCCGACCGTTCCATGAAATCGGCCAGACGCTGCAGAATGACCTCCAGCGCACCACCCGCCTCGCCCGCTTTGATCATGTTCACGTAGAGCCGGTTGAAGGTCTTGGGAGACTTGGACATGGCCTCCGACAGCGTGGCACCCCCTTCAATCTCCTCGCAGACGTCCATCAGCGAGTTCTTGAGGCGCCCGGCCTTGGCCTGTCCCTCAAGAATCCGCAGGCTGCGCAGAATCGGCAGGCCGGCATCCTGCAGAATCGACAGCTGCCGCGTGAACGCCGTGAGGTGCTTGCTCTTCACACGCCCGATGGCAAAGGACCGCTTCTTCTTGGCGGCCGCTTCCCCGCCCAACGCAGCGCCTTTCTTGACGGAGATCTTCGTGACGAAGTACCCCATCTGGCGGATTGTGGTCTGGGCTTCATCTTCGGAGGCAGCTTCAATGACGTCCTTGATCTCCTGACCGGTGGCGTCCATCGCCTCGAATTGGAAAGTCGGCATGGCTCGGTCCCTTAGGTTTCCAGCACCGTTTCGCGAATGGCTTCTTCGACGGTCGTGATCCCGGCGAACACTTTCTCCA
>DAISIS010000314.1:0-6820 GCA_036821925.1 Pirellulaceae bacterium | reverse complement strand
AACTGAAAACTGAAAACTGAAAACTGAAAACTGAAAACTGAAAACTGAAAACTGACTACTTGTCGTACGCGACCTTCGGTTCAGCAACATAGAAGGGATTGATGATCATCTGCGGACCGGAGGTGACCTGATCGGTTGGCGGCTGGACTTCGGCCGGCTTCGGTTCGGGCGCGGGGGGGGTAGCCGGCGCAGTGGCCGGTTGCTCCACGAACGGGTTGATGATCACCTGGGCCTGGATTCGCTGGGGCCGGGACGAGTAGTCCGGGCGGGCGAACGGGCTTTCGCCGTACGACCGGTAATAGCGCTCGCCGTAGTAGACGGGGGGGTGGAGTGCGAAGTATGGTGGCACCGGGATATGGCCAAGACCGTAGAGCGATCCGCTCGAGCCGAATCCGGGAGCGCTTAGCCACGAGCCCGCGCAATAGCCATCGCAGGCGCGGCACACAACGGGCACCGCGCACAGCGCGGCGAACAACACGATGCTGGGCACTATCTTCTGAGTTCTGGTCATGGGTCGAATTCCAAAACGAAAACAAGTGAGTCAAGCGGGTACGTGGGAGAAACGACCGGGCTGCATAACAGCCCTATTCCCTACGTTAATTAAGACTGTTAGCAAACGCAACCATGGAATGACCGGCCAGTCGGGTTGTTCTGGCCGTTCCGAGGACCAAGCCATCCGATGACTCCTGCGGATCTGACGGCCGAGCTGAAGCGATCTGCCCGGGAGCTGGGTTTTGTCCTGACCGGTGCCTGTCCTGCGGTGGCCCCGGCCGGCATCACGCATCTGGCCGAGTGGCTGGCCGCCGGCCATGCGGGTCAGATGCGGTATCTGGGCGACCGACTGGCGGCTTACGCGCATCCGCAGAGCATCCTGGAGGGCGTGCGGAGTCTGCTGATGCTGGGTCTGCCGTACCGGGCGGGAGAGCCGGCGTCGGCCGGGGCAGGGGAGGGGCGCGTATCGCGTTACGCGTGGGGCTCGGCCGACTATCACGACGTGATCCACCGCCAGCTGCGGAAGCTGGAGCATCGCGTACGGCAGCTGCAGCCGTCGGTGCGTGTACGTGGCGTCGTGGACACGGCACCGTTGCTGGAGCGGGAGTTTGGGCAGCGTGCCGGGCTGGGCTGGATCGGCAAGAACACGATGCTGCTCAACCGCCATGCCGGCAGCTGGTTCTTCCTGGCCGCATTACTGCTGGACTGCGTGCTGGACTACGACGCTCCGTGGGAAACCGATCATTGTGGCACGTGCCGGGCGTGTCTGGACGCGTGCCCGACGGCAGCCTTTCCGCGGCCCTACGTGCTGGACGCGACGCGGTGCATCAGCTATCTGACGATCGAGCTGCGGCAGGCGGTGGAACCGCAGCTGCGACCGGTGATGGGACAGTGGGTATTCGGCTGTGACATCTGTCAGGAGGTTTGTCCCTGGAACCGGCGGGCGTCGGGTGGTAGCGACTGGTTTGCACCGCGTCCGGACCTCAACCCGCTTTCTCTGGTGCCGTTGTTCGCGCTCGATGACGACGCGTTTCGTGCGCGGTTCCGCCACACGCCGCTCTGGCGTGCGCGTCGGCGGGGGCTGTTGCGTAGCGCCGCCATCGTGCTGGGGAACCACCCCGTGCGTGGCGCCCTCCCGGCGCTGCGACAGGGTTTGCACGATGCCGACGTGTTGGTGCGTGGCGCGAGCGCGTGGGCGTTGGGTCGCTTCCCGCTGGCCGACGTGTCCGCAGACCTGGCACAGCGTCTGGCGGTGGAGTCAGATCCGGATGTCCGGGATGAGATTCAGCGGGCGTTGGCCGGAGGGAACGAGAATGACGAATGACGAAATACCCAAGCACGAGGGGAATGACGAATGACTGAGCCTGAGTGACGAAAGAGGGCTGTACAGAAGATCTAGCGTCATTTGGACTCAGGAATTCATTCGTGCTTGGGTATTTCGTCATTCGTCATTCCCCTCGTGCCTGGGTATCTCGTCATTCGTCATTCCCATTCCCTCCGGCATACCACGTGTCGAGCACGGCGTCCCAATCGGATCGCTGCCGCACGCGAATGAACGCCGCGCGCACTTCCAGGTGGTGCGGATGCTGGGCCGCGTACTTGATGCCGAACTTGCGCATCAGCGGGCCGCAGCGCTGCGGGCCGTACAGTTGTTCGGACAGCCGATAGTGTTCGCTCAGCACCTCACGCTGTTGAGCGAGCGTCGGGGGTTGCGGCTCGGTGCCGCGTGCCAAGGCCATCGCGTGGGCGAAGATCCACGGATTGCCGATGGCACCGCGGGCCACGGCGACGCCGTCGACGCCTGTGAGCGCGATCATGCGCAGGCAGTCGGCGCCGGTGAAGAGGTCGCCGCTGCCCAACACGATCTGGTGTGGAAACTGCTCTTTCACCTCGCGGAGAAACTCCCAGCAGCTCGGGCCATCGTAACGCTGCGCGACGGTCCGCGCGTGGACGGTGACGGCCGCCACCCCCAGCTGGAAGGCGCCGCTGAGGATCTCATAGAAGCGGTCCCGGCTTTGCGGCGAGTCGTCGATGCCGCGCCGCAGCTTGACGGTCACCGGAATCCCGTCGGGCACGACATCGCGCGTGCGGCGGATGACGTTCAGCGCCACGGCCGGCTGGCCCAGATGGTATCCGCCGCGGCACTTGCCCAGCACCTTCTTGACGGGACAGCCGAAGTTGATGTCGATCACATCGAACCCGGCTGCCACCAGCCGAGCCGCGCCGGCCGCGAACTGCTCGGGCTCGGCGCCCATCAACTGGCCGCCGACCGGATGATCGTCGTCGCTCAGGTGAAGGAAGTGCCGGGTCCGCTGGCGCTGCCGCACCTGGACCAGGAACTGGTCGAGCATCACTTCGCATGCGGCATAGGTAGCTCCCAGCCGGCGGGCGATCATCCGCATTGCCCAATCGCTATAACCGGACAGCGCCGCCTGCACGACCGGAAAGCCGATTTCGACGCTGCCCAGGCGTAACGGGCGCAGCGGCGTGCTGGCCGGCACCTGCCTGGCGTCGATCGGGGGCCGATTACGGCTGGTGCTGGGCATGGGAAGTGGCCCGTGGTGGTGTACACAAGTCGAGGTCACGGCCGGCGGGTCGCGCCGACCTGGAGGGCACAGACGAGCCGGATCAGATGCAGGCAGCCCCGGCCCCACGGTCGATAATCTCGAATGAGAACCTGTCGGGCAGCGGACGCGCGCCCCGCCTCACGCAGATATCTCACGCTGGTACCACCATGGTCGCTGTGCTCCTCGAACACTGGCCGGTCTTCTTCGTGGCGGGGACGGCCCTGTTGGCCTGGATCCTCACCAGGCTGGTGCAGGGCAACGCCCGACTGCCCTACGAGAAGCGGGCTAGTCTGCTGACTCAATCGGAATTGGCATTCTACCGGGCGTTGAGCCAGGCGGTAGATGGCCACTGGTCCATTCACGCCATGGTGCGGCTGGCCGACCTGATCCAGGTGCGTCCCGAGACTCCGAAGTCCCAGTCCTGGCAGAACCGGATCCACGCCAAACACGTCGATTTCCTCCTCTGCGACCACGGCACGATGGAAGCCAAGCTGGCGCTGGAACTGGACGATCGGACGCACGAGCGTCCGGAGCGCCGGGCTCGCGATCAGTTCGTGGATCAGGCCCTGGCGGACGCCGGCCTGCCGCTGTTACGCATCGATGTGGGCCCGGCGTACGACCCGGCCGCCCTCCGCAAATCGATCGACGAACGGCTCAATCCCGACCGGCATCGCAAGTAGGCCGGCGCTTCCTTTAGCCGACCCGGCGGCTACACTGAGGTGGACAGACCGCCACCTTCAGGAGTGCTCCCATGCGCCGTCCACTGTTCATCACCGTACTTGTTGCCTGGGCGCTCGGGTCGCCCGGCCTGCCGGTGGCCTGGTGCCAGGCGCCGCCCCAGCAGCCTGCGATGACCGTTGAGGAAGCCATCCAGGCGCTCCAGGCGCCCCTGGCCAAGACGCGTGACGCCGCGGCGATCGCCCTGTACGAAGCCGGGCCGCAAGCCAGCCCGGCGGTGCCGGTGATCATCGACATCCTCAACCGCGAGTGGCCGGAGGTGCGCGGCGACCTGCTGTTCGTGCTGCTCGCGATCGGTCCGGACGCCCGGGAAGCCGTGCCGGTCCTGATGAAGGTGGCCGGCAGTGCGGACTTTCACGCGCGCTATCTCACGGCGCGCGTCCTGGGCGCGATCGGCCCGCCCGCGCGGCCAGCCGTCCCCCTGCTGGTCACTATGCTCAACGACCAGGTGGCCTCCGTCCGGCGGCGCGCGGCCGAGGCGTTGGGCAACCTGGGCCCGGACGTCGCTCCCGACGCAATCCGCCCGCTGATCCACTCCATGCAGGACGGCGTGCACGCCGTGCGTGTCGAGGCGATCCTGGCGGTGGGCAAGTTCGGCGAGCTCGGCAAAGCCGCGCTGCCCCGCCTGCAGCAAGTGGCCACCACGCCGGAATCGTCGGAGCGAGCGCAGGCCGCCAGGGCGATCTGGATGCTGACCCAAGACGCCAACTTCGTCCTGCCCATCCTCACGCAGTTGCTCAACGACGGTGGGCTGGAGTGGGAACCGCTCGAGGTGATCGCCGAGATGGGGCCGGCCGCGCAGGGAGCCGTGCCCCACCTGATTCGCGCGCTGGACAAGGACGAATCGGTCCAGATCTTCGCCGCCGCTGCGCTCGGTAAGATCGGGCCCGGAGCGGCCAGCGCCGTCCCCGCGCTCCGCACACTGCTCGGCCACGCCGAGCAGGAGGTCCGCGATGCAGCGCAGCAGGCGATTGCGGCAATTGAAGGCCCAGCGCAGCCTCAGGAACCGGCGCAGCCGCAGGAAACGGCACAGCCACAGGCACCTTGAGGTGTCGACTGGGCCACCAGTCTCCCGGATTGCCCCCCATCGCGGCACCCCGCCGGTGCATGTCCGCGCGTGGAGCGAGTGCGACGCGTCGCGCGCGTGCAGCGTCCCGTGCCGCACCTGGCGGCGCGCAGCTTCGGGCCACCTGAGCCGGTCCCGGCCGTTTGAGACGGTGAGAGGCCTGGTCATTCTGAGCCGGTTGTAGTGGACAAATCAGTGCCATGGATGGGCCCATTCGCATGGACTGCCTACCTCCTCACCGTGAAGCGGTTACATCCCGCAGTTGGCCGAAGGCCACTATCAACGTAGCCTGGGGCAACGCCCTCGTTGTTACACACAAGTCCGATTGCCGCCGGGCTCGCCCCGGCGGGATCATAACTGGTGAGCTACAGCGCGCTCGCGACAGGTCTCCGCTCTCCGTCGGGCTTGTCCCGACGGGAGCGACGACTCCTGCCGCTCCGGAAGCGTGACAATCGTTGCTTCCGCCGGGAACGTGCCCGGCGGAGAGCAGCAATCGGTCCGACGAACAACGCTGTCCATCGTCTGGCGGTAGCCGTTCAGTTGGCGCTCCGCCGGGGCAAGCCCGGCGGAAGCGATGACCGCAGATGTGTATAACAACCAGGGCGTCGCCCCAGGCTACGGTGAGAACTGACCTTCGGCCAGACGACAGCTATCCCGGTACCGCACTCCTGGTGCAGGGTCGCCAACCTCACACAGGGTTCGCCGTGAGGAAGCAAACCGTTATTGCGAAGTGGCTCACCGGTGGAACAAATGTCAAAACCGGCACCAGGGCCGTTTCTTCGGGCCTTTCACCACGCCACCGGCTGTCTACTTCCGCAGCGCGAGCCAGTCGGAGTGGAACTTGCCCGGCCGATCGATCCGTTCGTACTCGTGCGCGCCGAAGTAGTCGCGTTGGGCCTGCAGCAGGTTAGCGGGCAACACGGCGCTGCGGTAGCTGTCGTAGTAGGCCAGTGCGGTGCTGATGGCCGGCACGGGAACACCCAGGCGCGTCGCGGTCACGACCACGTCCCGCCAGGCGGCGTCGGCCGCGCTGACCGCGTCCTGGAAGTAGCGGAACAGCAGCAGGTTGGGCAGATCCGGCTGGGCGGCAAAGGCCTCCATGATCCGCTCGAGGAACTGCGCGCGGATGATGCACCCGCCGCGCCACAGGCGGGCGCAGAGCCCGTAGTCCAGTGGCCACTCGTATTCCTTGGCCGCCGCCTGCAGCTGCACGAAGCCCTGCGCGTAGGAAACGATCTTGGAGGCGTAGAGGGCGTGCCGGACCTCCTCGATAAACTGCTTCTGATCGCCGACCATGGCGGACCGCTCGGCGTCCGACACCTGGGGCCCGGCGAGCACCTTGCTCGCCTGCAGGCGGGCGGTCTTGAGTGCCGAGAGACTGCGCGCGTACACGGCCGTCGTCACCAGCGTGCTCGGCATCCCCAGATCCAGCGCGTCCTGACTCATCCACTTGCCGGTACCTTTCGCACCGGCCCGGTCGAGGATCATGTCCACCAGGTAGCCGTCGGTCAGTTCGTCCCGCACGCTGAAGATGTCCCGCGTGATCTCGATCAGGTAACTCTGCAGTTCGCCGCGGTTCCACTCGGCAAACACGTCGTACAGCTGGTCGTTGTCGAGCCCGGCCACGTGCTTGAGCACGGCATAGGCTTCGCAGATCAGCTGCATGTCGCCGTACTCGATGCCGTTGTGCACCATCTTGACGTAATGCCCCGCGCCGCGCGGACCCACCCAATCGCAGCAGGGGATGTCCTCGTTTGGCCCCACCTTGGCGGAGATCGCCTGCAGGATCGGTTGGACCAGGGGCCAGGCCTTCGGCGATCCACCCGGCATGATGCTCGGACCGCGCCGCGCCCCTTCCTCGCCGCCGGACACACCCGTGCCGATGAACAGCAGGCCCGCCTGCTCGACCTCCCGCGTGCGCCGTTCGGTGTCCTTGCAATACCAGTTGCCGCCGTCC
>DAISIS010000313.1:0-6827 GCA_036821925.1 Pirellulaceae bacterium | reverse complement strand
TGTCTCTTGTCAGCTGGCGGATGTTGGTGCGCGTCAACTGCTCTCCGGCAGGCAGGGCGGCGTCGCCGATGATCCGGTTTGGCCAGAAGTTGACGACCGCAATCTCCAGTTCGTTAACGCCGGGCCTCATGGCCTGGCCCACTTCGACACGCAGCGGCGGCGACCAGACGATCCCGCACGGCTGGCCGTTGAGCTTCACGCTGGCCAGTTCACGAGCCGCACCCAGATCGAGCCAGACGCGCGCGTCCGGGACGGGATGCTCCGAACCCGCGGGCCACTGGAACGTCTGGCGATAGACGGCTGTGCCGGAATAGAACCTGACGCCGGGTTCGGCGTGTGTGGCCCAGTCGATCAACTCCGGGAATTCCACCTTGCCCGGTCCGCCCCACTGGGGATCGAACGCCACCTGCCACGGCCCAGTGAGTTCGCCGAGCGTCACGTATTGACGGCAGTGTGTGCTGGCCGCCGGCGGCAGATCCGGCGACAGATCCGCCGGCTCGCGGAAGACGACGAACCAGGACCCGCACGGCGGGAATTCAAGCGGCAGCGATATCCGGCCATCCGTGTCGGAGCAGGCGGCCGCCCGGCCGCGCCGACCGCTGATCGGGTCCCACAGTTCCGGCGCTTTGCCGGTAACGCGGAACGTGCAGGTCACCTGCTCGGGCGCCGTACCGCGGCTGGCGACGAAGTAGATGTCGGTCTCGCCATCGCGGCGGTGAATGTAGTCCAGATCGGCTTCGGCACTACCTCCGCTGAATTCGACGTCCGGCTTCACGCCCTTTGCCAGAAGCACTTCGCGGGCCGTTCGATCGGTAATGACACGTCCCGTGTCCCACAACGCGTCGGCGATCGCGCGCACTTCGGCATCACGATCCCGGAGGCTCATTGCCGCCACCGGCTTCGGACCGAGGACGGTCGCGCCAGCCTCGACCAACTCCTGCAACTTGCGGAGCACAGGCAGCGAAATCGCAGTACTGTTGCGCAGCACCAGCAGGCGATAGCTCATGCCGTCGGGCAACACGATCAGGCCGTCCTGCACACGGACACGCGTCAACAGCGCTTCCTCGGTTACCACGTCGTAGTCGTAACCAGGCAGAATACGGATCGGATCGGTCCGCTTGTGCTGAGTGAAGTTCGGCACGTGGTCGCCGTAATAGTAGCAGGCGTCGGCCACGAACAAGCCACGCTGCAACATGAACTGGCAACGGTTGATGTACGCGAAAAACGGCCCGGACATCGACCACCACGTCACGTTCGGGTTGAGGTGTGTGCCGGCAAAGTACTGCATGCCCGGCATCCCCTGCTCCGCCGGCGAACAGACGAATGCGTGCCACACGAGCAGGTTGAGTCCCTCGCAGCAGGCCTTGTCAAAGGACGGCTTCAAGTTGTCCCAGAGAGTTTCCTGCCAGTGCGGGCCGATCGTCGTGAATCCTTCTGCCGCCACCAGGCGATGCCCGTACGTGTGCGCGGCGGATGCCGGTTGCTTGACGAAGAACCGGTTGTCATCGCCGATGCGGTGCCGCCACGACCAGGCCCAGAACTCGGACATCGGCACGTCATTCATGCCCAGGCAGCGCTGCGCGTCGATGGGCACAGCGTGCGGCCCACCCGACTCCGGATGGATCCGCAGCCCGTGCCTGTGGGCCTCCTCCCGGAAGGGACGGTAGTGGTTGTCGATGGCGAGATCGCCGAGCGTCTTCCGGAAATCGTTCAGGAAGCGATTGCTGGCCGCGCGGTCATCGACAATCCGTCCGGCGAGGACCGGCATCCAGGAGAGCAGATCATAGCCGCGCCGCTGGCGAAACTCCTCACGCATCGTGGGCGTCCAGTTCAGCGGCTCGACTTCCCAGCTGTCGGTGTGCAGATACTTGAGCGTGGAGCCGGCCAGCGGACCGGCATCCTCGATCAGCGGTTCGACAACAGCCGCCCAATAGCGGCGCAATGCAGCGGCGTCGAGCACGTCCAGCGCATAACCATCCCAACCTTCGCTGCAGGTCGACACGTAGGAGTGATCACCGATCGTGTAGCCGAAACGCAACACCTGCCAGGAACCGGCGGGAGCATGCCAGCGCAGCGTGCCGGCGGCGTCAACGTGGGCCGTCAGATCCACAACGGTGGCCGCCCGCGTATCCTCCTCACCCGGCGTGGCGGGATGGTCTTCCAGCAACGGCGCCGTGTCCGGGGCAGAGAAACTGAGTGGCGTGTAGACTGCCTTCTGCCGCCAGTTCGAGATGGGGCTCCGCATCGTACGAGGGTCCGGCCACACACCCTGCGGACCCGCCATCGCGATTTCAGCGATCTGGACGTTGCGCGGCGAGTCGGGCGAACCGCGATCGTAGGCACTGAAGATCATGAGCCGGAACACGCGTCCGACGGCAGGATCGATCGTTGTACACGTCTCTTCCTGCATATCGATAGCCAGCGTCTTCACGGTGCGGAACACTTCTCCATTGTCGGAAACCTGCAGCTCGCAGTCCTTGGGGCCATACTTGGGCCGCGGGCGGATCGTGAGCCGATCGATGGTGATCGGCTCGCGAAACTCGACTTGCACCCACGCCGGCTTTTCGCGTGACGGCCCGCCCCCCCGTGTGGCACCCGACGACACCCAGAACGTGCCGGGATCGCCGTCCGCGGCGTCTCGGATCGGGTGGTCGGATTGCTCGGATGAAGCGGTCAGGCTGGCCTGCATTGGACTCGGGCCGTCGATCGGCTTGATCGGATAGGCCACGGCGATGGTGTCGCGGTAGTAGTTGTCGCGAATCGACGGTTGCGGCAGCGTCTGCTCCACCTCCGCCGGTCCCGTGATGCGGACTTCAGACCAGACAAGCGTCTTGGCCGCGTCGTCGGCGGTGACCATGGGGCCGCCCAGATTCCATCCGCTCTGGATGTTCAAGCTCATCTCGAGGCCCAGCCGATTGGCCTCGCGCAGGGCGTGCTTGTACAACTCCCGCCACTCAGGCGAGAGGAACGTCGGCCCGTGCGGGGCACGCTCGTTGCCGTCCTGACTCGAGCCGTCGGCATCGCAGATCAGCGCCCCGCCGAACCCCTTGGCCTGCATCTCCTCCAGGTCGCGCGTAATCGACTCCTTCGTCACGCAGCCGTTGAGCCACCACCAGTAGGCACGGAGCCTCGCCTCGCGAGGCGGATTGGCCCACCCTGTGTCGAGTGAGATGTCCTGGCCCACCACTGGATCGTGGCAGGCAACACCCAGCACAACCACCAGCCACAACGACGCCGTCCTCCAGCTCAGACACATCGAAACAACCCTCCGTCAAGCAGACCATCATCACCGGTACACTATACAGCGAAATCCAGACGCACAGAATTGCCGTTGTCGGCTCCCTCCCCCAGCTTTGCGGCCAGTGAGGGATGTCCAGAGACGGAGTCCAGAGACAGACACTCTGGTTTCGAGTCCAGAGACAGACACTCTGGTTTCGCAGGGCAGTGCCGCTCAGGCAGGCTGTGTTTAGGCCGGCGGCCGGGCCTGGCCAGCGCCGGAGATACGGCAGGAGCCTGCGGACCGGCAGCCGGGCATTGTCCTGTACGCCGCTCACGAGATGAGCAGGATTCGCGTCACATACCGTTGAAACGTGGTACAACATAGGTGTACTGAGTTCACTGGCGTTCAGTGACGCAGCGGCTGTCTGCGGCGGCGGGCGGGGCGGGCGCCCGCACTCGCTGGATCTGCTTGCCGAAACCCGAATGGCTCGATGCTGAGCCCGGGCCGGTGCTTAGACCAGCTTGGCTACATCCTCGGCACGCTCATACATCCGGCACAGAGGACAAGTGATGGTGCACCATTTCCAGTCACGATTCACTCGCCTGACACTCATTGGGATTCTTGTTTCCTGCCGATGCTGTGACGTGCGTCACAACCACGAACTCGCCTCCGTTGCCCTCGCCGCCCCGTCGCGAGACGAACACCTCGCCGAGCAACTGGCTGCGGAGATCGACACGCATGTGCGCGGCGCGGTGTCAATTGCGGGTCCGCCGGGCCGACCTCCGAGCGTCACGCAGCACGAAGCGTTGGCCGTCGCGGGCTCGTGGACAGAAATCTGGCCGGACGCGGACGGACGGGAGACAACGCGCCCGGTGCGCGGCCGGATATGGAACGCGGCGATTCAAGCGGCACTGGCCGAGCATAATGCGGTATTCCTGCCATTGATGGACAGCCCCTACTACCTCAATGAGCCGATTGTGTTGAAGTCGGGCCAACGGCTCTTGGCTGACCCCGGGGCAGAGATTCGCTTAATGCCCGGCGTGAACACCTGTATGGTTCGCAACGCACACCTGGTCGCCTCGCAGGATGGACCGGTGCCTGCCGACACCGAGCCTGACACACAGATCGCCGTGGAAGGCGGCATCTGGACCACGTTGGCGACGTCCGAGACGCAGTCGAACGGGAACGTGTCGGGCCGCTCGGCGAGGCACGGCGAGGTGCCGAGTTGCCACGGCGTCCTGCTGTTCAACAACCTGTGTGGCTTGCTGATCAGGAATGTCTTCATCCGGCAGTCAAGGGCCCATGGCGTGCAACTGAGCAACTGCCGTGACTTCCTGGTGGACGGCGTGACCTTCGAGGATCACCGTCGCGACGGAGTCCATGTGAACGGCCCCGCCAGTTACGGAGTGATTCGCGATGTGCGCGGCGTCACGGGCGACGATGTCGTCGCCCTGAACGCCTGGGATTGGCGCAACACCGCACCAAGCTTCGGACCGATCGACCACATCCTCGTGCAGGGCGTCCACGGCGATCCGCGACGCGCCGGCACCGACGAAATCCGCCTGCTTCCGGGGACCAAGACATTCGCCGGCAGCAAGCTCGACTGCCCCGTCACCGACTGCGTTCTCCGCGATTTGCACGACATTCGCACAGTCAAGATCTACGATCAGCCCAATCTGGAACTCGGCCGCGACAACGACTACTCAGACCCCATCGGCACGATCAGAAACGTCTATTTCCAGAAACTGGTCTACAACCGGCCTGGCCGGTTTCAAGTTGCCGTTAACGCGGAGGGACTGTTCCTGGATGACGTGCTGTTGAACTTCGACGTCACCCAGCCGCCATACAACGCCTTCAAACTCGTCGAGATCGGGCCGATGTCACAAACGTATAAAATCGACCCTCACAACGCATCCAGCTGGGTCGAGTTGTTCTCGCCAGACCGCGACGTGACCGTGCGCAGTTTCCGGTTGACTCGTGTCCGAGCAAAGAGCGACAACAACCAGCTCGTTCGGCTGGCCGATGCCGAATCGCAGTTAGTCAGCGTAGCCGACCAGAAACCGAATCCGGACTATCCCCAGACCACGCCTCGCGGCGGGACCGGGCAAGCGAGACTCATCCGGTAGGAGGCAGAGGCCCGGGCAAAGAGACAGGGGCAGAAGACGGCAGAAGACAGAAGCAGAAGACAGACACTCTGGTTTCGTAGCGGGTACGGTGCGGGTGACAAACCCGTGTTCCCCATGTGTGCCTGGAACCCCTCATCCCTGACCTGACGCCCCCACCGTGAATCGGCTTTGGCACCCGGCGATGAATCGCTGGTCTATTCCCGGATGTCCCTGACGGGCCGCCAACCTCTGCCAACTCCAACCAGGACCCGGCCCAACCATCGTTCGATGGTGGCGGCATGCCTTCCGGCATTCCACCATCGGTCCCTAGTCGAGATGCGTCACAGGCGGCATTGAGTCAGAACCACGAGGAGGCTGTCCGTAATGGTCGCCCAAGGATTGCCGCGCCGACGACGACTCACCAACAGAGTAGCGGCGAACGCACCCTTGTCTTGCTCACGATCCTGCCATCCTCACGTCCGCGCCGATCTTTTTGCCCCAATAGCACATGATACGCGCCTTCTTCCTCATGACTTGCAGATGCAATGGGAGCCGAGCAAGTTCGAGTGACCTCTCGTGCCCCCCTAGAAACTGCAGCACAAACCGCTTACCTTGATCGCTTTGGGGCACATCGCGGACTTCAATGCCAACGTTCCTGAACTCATCGCTCGACGCAAGCTCTTGGTAAAGCTCGGACAAGTAGGCATGGTCGTTCTCGGCCACTACTTCGTCCCGAATGAAGACTGCGGCAGAGTCACAGCACGCCAGCTCAAACTGCGCTAACATGGCGTCATCCAGCGTCACACCGGTCAGCAACCGGAGCGGACATTCACCGCCGAGGGCGGTGTTGAATGTAGACGCGAGCCATCCCGCTTGCTTCGCGGCATGTTGGAGCCGCGTCGAATCACCGGTCCTGGTCAACAGGACGAGAGTAAATCCAAGAGTGTCCGGAGGCGCGAGCTTTTCGGGCGGCACATTCTGAAGCAGCGATTTGGTTTCGGTATCCAACCATTCAGACATGGCAAGAGAACCCTCGACGCCGTTTCACTACCTGTGATTCATGCTACCACATGGGCGTGGTGAGTCCAGCACCCAGCGGCGTCCTGTGGAAAGACAAGCAGACGCGGATGTGCGGGGCCCCCACGACTCAGCTGCTAGCAGCCTCCGTGCCGCGTACCGAAACCAGAGTGTCTGCAGGAGAGTCTATCAAACGCACAACAAGTCTCCTGCCAGAAAGAGCTGTCGACGACTTGCGGCCAAGCCGGCCGGTGGCCGAACAGCGCGCGGCAACAGCGCTGAGGGCTGCTTTGCAGCGCTCGCAAAGCGGAGTATGCTGGCCGACCCGAGCCGTGTGCCAGCACTCGACAGCCGGACCGCGGCGCCGGAGGGATTGGCTTGATCGGAACCAGCGACCACCGGGGACGACGTATGAAGTACCACCAGCATCGAAGTGCCTCTCGAATTCGCATCGCCGTGCACATAGTCCTCTGGCTGGTCATGCT
>DAISIS010000312.1:0-6868 GCA_036821925.1 Pirellulaceae bacterium | reverse complement strand
TTCCTTCGTGCTTGGGTATTTCGTCATTCGTCATTCCCCCCGTGCTTGGGTATTTCGTCATTCGTCCTTTTCCAGACGCCCACGCCCAGGCCGACGAGCAGTGCCAGCCAGCTCAGTGCGCTGACGGCACCGGCGCAGTAGAGGTCGCGCGGCACATAGGAAAATGCCAGATGGTGTGTCCCGGCCGGGAGGTAGACCCCCTGCATGATGCGGTTGACGCGCACCGGGTGTGTCCGGACCGGAGCGGCCGAGTCCGCGTCGACGTCGACCACCCAGCGCGGATCGTAGAACTGGTTGAGCACGAGCAGGCCTGACGTGGCCAACGTCGCTTCGAGTTCGACGCGCTGGGCCCCCGCGGCGCACACCCGCACCTGCTCCGCGGCGGCGGAACTGGTTGGGCGGGATAGCGCAGGCGGGGCCTGTTCCACGATCGCTGTGTGGCGCAGGTCGCGGGGCTGCCCCTGGGGAAACAGGAGGGCGCGGTAATAGGCCGCGATCGACTGCGGATCGGTCGACTCCCAGGCCGGCCACACCTCCACGTCGTGCACGATCCAGGCGCGTGGAAACGCGTGCGGGTTCTTCCACACGTGGACACCCGGCAGCGGTGGCTGCTGGGCCACCTTCCGCCAGGCGGGGGCCGGGGCCACGCCCGCGTCGGGCAGGATGAGGTACTCAACGCCCAGCACGTCGAGCGTGGTGGGGGCTGGCAGCCGGTCGCCGCCGGCATTGACGAACGCGCGAAAATCGCGCGCGGAGATCGTGGTCTGCGGCAGCAGGGAACGGTGCGGTCCGAGCAGATGCAGCTTGGCATACAGGGTGGCCGCATCCCAACGCACACTCGCTGCGGGGCGGTCGGGGGACGATGTCGCCGGCCACTGGCACGGCACCCAGGTCCGCGCGGGCCAGCGGTAGACCGTGCACGGCGACGACGCGCTGGGCACCGCAGCCAGCACGGTCGGCATGCGCATCGCAGATGCGGGTGCCGTGAGCACCATCCAGCCGTTGGCCCAGGCAATATCGCCGGCCGTCAGCAGCACGAGCAGCGCGGCTCGGCCGGCGGTTGGCAACGTTCCGCGGCGCAGCAGCCACCAGCCCACGCCGCAGACTACGACGGTGTGCCCGCAGGCGATCAAGGCATCCTGCCACGCGCCGCTCGCCGCCAGTGGACCGTAGAGCTCGTCAGGCGGCGCATGCGCCAACCAGCTCGCCCACCAGGGCTGCGAGCCGGCCACCACGAGGGCCGCCAGCAGACTGGCCGCCCCGAGGATCTGCAGGTGCCGGGCCAGTCGCTCGCCGCCGGACGCCAGCATGCGATCGAATCCGATCCCCGCCAGCGCCGCCAGCGCCAGGCTGGCCATGACCAGCAGCTTGGCGGGGTAGCGGAATGCGACGTAGCCGGGCAGCAGCACGGTCATCAACCAGTACAGCCCGCCGACCGGTCCGGCCACCGCCGGCTGCACCGGCTCCGCCGTGAACACGCGCTGCAGCGACTGCCCCAGGAGCCCGAGTCCGTAGCAGCCGAAGCTGGCCAGCACCGCAAGCAGGGCGATCCAGGAGAGCCATCGGACACGCGGGTCAGCGCGGCGCAGACGCCACGTGCCGAGCGCCAGCAGCAGTGGCAGCGTGCCGAGGTACAGTGACGGAGTCCAGATGGCATCCTCGCCGCCGGCGGCGGCCAGCCAACGGTGGTTCTGGGGGAATGTGCGTCCGGAGACGTTGGGCCACAACATCTCCACCAGCCGCCACGGGGCCACGCTGAATCGGTACGCCTGGCGATGGTGCTCCGATTCGGCCGGGCTGCCCCACAGGCCCTGAGCGATGCCCGTCCAGCGGGCCGCACGCGCCGCGGGCCCTGCGCCGCCGGGCGCCGCCGCGTCCTGGCGGCCCAGGTAGGCCGGGATCTCGTAGATGCTGCGCGGATGGCTGAACACCAGGCGGTCGCTGTGGGCGATCCACGACCAGCTCGGGACAATCTGCACGGCAGAGAGCAGCATGCCGCTGCCAGCCGCGCAGGCCAGCCAGCCGAAGGTGCCTGCCGCAGTCCGCACGCGATGCGACGTCCGGCCGACGCGTGACGCCGCGCCCGCCTGCCTCGCCCGATGTGTAATCAGGGCGTAGAGCGCGGCCAGCAGTCCCGCATGGTAGGCGGCCTGCGGGTCCCCGCCGAGCACCATCAGCGCCAGGCAGGTTCCCAGGGCCAGGGCCCACCGCATCCGGCGGTTGGTGAGCAGGCGGTGTGTGGCCAGCAGTGCCCAGGGGAGCCACGCTGCCCCCACGAGGAACACCACGTTGCAGTACTGGAACAGAACTGCCCCACTGAATGCGTACGCTACGGCACACAGCGTCGCGCCCGGTCGGCTCACGCCCGGCTGGTCCGGCCGCGCCCGGGCCGTTGGCGCCCCGTCCGCCCCGCTCCCCCGCTCGTCCGCTCCCGGACACCCGCGTCGA
Source organism: Pirellulaceae bacterium (assembly GCA_036821925.1). GTDB lineage: Bacteria > Planctomycetota > Planctomycetia > Pirellulales > Pirellulaceae > JAAYDI01. The sequence continues at coordinate 4,420 of DAISIS010000312.1, read as the reverse complement.
GCCAGGGTGTAAGCGCCGCTCGCCGCCAGCAGCACGTGGGCGATGGTGTACCACGCGTACCGCTGCGAGAACTCTAGCGGCAGCGCGAACAAGAGCTTGCCCGGGTACCAGACCGTGGACGTGGCATCGGCGACGACGGGCGTGCCGTTGCCGTCCTGCGCGTTCCAGAGAGGCGGATGGCCGTGAGCCCACTGCCGGCAGATCCAGGACTCCAACGGATAGTAGAAGTGGGCCGAGTCCCGGTAGGCAAAGACCCGGTGACCCGTGAAGGACGGGCCAAAGCACCACACCAGTGGTATCGCGATCCCGAGGATCACGACCAGGTTGAGCCAACGCGCACGCATCCGCAGGTATTTCTGGCTACATCACCGCCAGCAATCGCTGGATCAGCTGGCGGAGCTCGTACTCGAGGTCGGACTCCAGCTGTGGCAGATTCGCGTGCAGCACGTGAATCGACTCGACCGCCCCGTAGGTTTCGCAGCTTTCCACCATGATATCATCCGCCAGCGGCTCTGCGGCCGGTAGCCCACATGCGCTGCGCAGACTCCACAGCAGCGCGCCAATGGTTTCATCCCGGCGGAGGTGTACGTGCGGATCGGCGTCGATTTCGATGATCCCGATGAGTTCACATGAGGCGGGCATGGGGGCTGGTTCCTGTGACCTAGATGTGTCGCCGGCGGATTTGAGCAGCCTCCTGATGCGCGTCGAAACGCTGGCCTGCAGCACACGGTTCCGGGTAGCCGGACGCGGGTTCAGCGGTGGCCAGCGGCAGCAGATCCCGCCCCTCGACAGGCCATGCCAGACGCACGAGGAACGCGAAGGACCCGATGTCAATGCGGTCCTGATCCTCCAGTTGGGTGACCTCCCACGTCTGGCCATTGACCCGGATGGCCGGCAACTCCCCCAGGTGCCGGAGACGCACACCGTAGGCGGTGATCAGCACGTAGGAGTGGACTGCGGGCATGAGCGGATCACCCAGGATCAAATCGCAATCCATGGACGACCCGATGAGAAACACCGGCCCAGCGACCTTCCGGACCCGCTTCCGAGCCCGGCCGCACGTGATCACCAATTCCACGCTGGGCATGCGTGCCAAGGCACGCGACTGGCGGAGATTCTGTCGATTGTGGAGTAAGTACGGCTGACGCATCACTTGTCTTGCGTGTCAGTGGGCGAGGTTCGCCACGTCCCTGTGGTCGTCGTGATTGTCGCCCAGCCACCATGACCTGCTCGGCGACGCCTCTGTCCTTGTACTGTTCGGCACGGCGTGAGCACAAAATGCAGATCACTCGACAGCGCGCGGCACCAGCCGGCACGCCCGGTGCGGGTGAAGCGGATTGGGGAAGCTGGACGTGCTCGCGTCCGCCCCGGCCGGCGCTGTGCGCCGCTGACGGCGGCCCGCGCACCGCGGCTGGCAGACGGGCGCTAGGTCCGCGCGGATTCCGCGCGCCGGGCCACCTGCAGCTGACCCCGCGCCTGCGCCAGCAGGCGGTCGCGGATCGCCTCCTGCTCGGAGGTCAGGATGGGCATCTTCCGCGCGTCCTGCCACTGCTGCTTGGCCGCCGCCACGTCCATATCTGCGGCAGGCACGGCGCGGTTTGTGAGCACCGACACGATGTTGCCCGAGACCTGGACAAAACCGCCGTCCAGATAGTAACGCGTGACGAGACCGGCCACTTTAATGCGCAGCTCCCCGAACCCGAGCCGGCCCATCAGCGGGGCGCGGCCGGGAGCGATTCCGATCTCTCCGTCGTAGAGCGGCAGCACGACGAAGTCCGCCTTCGTCTCAACGGCCGTTTCTTCAGGAGTCACGACGATGCAGGTCAGTTGCGCCATAGCCGATGTCACCCACAACAATTGCCCGACAGTCTCGCACAGGCACGCCGCGCGCCGCCGCCGGCCGCACGCGCCCAGGGATTGTTACTGCTCCAGCCTCTTGGCCTGTTCCTCCGCCTGCTCGATCGGCCCGACGTACATGAACGCCTGTTCCGGCAGGTGATCCCACTTGCCGTCGCAAATCTCCTCGAAGCTGCGAATCGTATCTTCCAGCGGCGTGATCTCGCCCGGTTTGCCCGTAAACACCTCGGCAACCAGGAACGGCTGCGACAGGAACCGCTCGATCCGCCGCGCGCGATGCACGGTCAGCTTGTCCGTCTCGCTCAACTCGTCGATCCCCAGGATGGCGATGATATCCTGCAGTTCGCGATACCGCTGCAGCGTGGTCTGCACCCGGCGCGCGATGGCATAGTGGCGCGGTCCCACATACTGCGGATCGAGAATGCGGCTGGACGACGCCAGGGGATCAATGGCCGGATAGATGCCTTTCTCGGTGATGGATCGAGCGAGGTAGACGAATGCGTCGAGCTGGCCGAACGCCGTGGCGGGGGCCGGATCGGTCGGGTCGTCGGCCGGGACATACACGGCCTGCACGGAGGTGATGGCGCCCTTGCTGGTGGAGGCGATGCGTTCCTGCAAGGCGCCCATTTCGGTCGCCAGGGTCGGTTGATAGCCAACGGCCGACGGCATGCGGCCGAGCAGGGCCGACACTTCGCTACCCGCCTGGGAGAACCGGAAGATATTGTCGATAAACAGCAGCGTGTCTTTGCCGGTGGTGTCGCGGAAGTGTTCGGCGATTGTGAGGGCCGAGAGGGCGACGCGGAGGCGGGCTCCCGGCGGCTCGTTCATCTGTCCGAAGACCATGCAGGTCTGGTCGATGACGTGCCGGCCGGTGTCGCCGATCCGGGCCTCCTGCATTTCCAGCCACAGGTCGGTTCCCTCGCGCGTGCGTTCGCCGACGCCGGCGAAGACGGAGTAGCCGCCGTGCGCTGAGGCGATGCGGGCGATCAGTTCGGTGAGGATGACCGTCTTGCCCAGGCCGGCTCCGCCGAACAAGCCGGCCTTGCCGCCGCGGACGAAGGGGGTGAGCAGGTCAATGACCTTGATGCCGGTCTCGAACAGCTCGGTGTTGGTCGACAGTTCTTTCACGGGCGGCGCTTCGGCGTGGATGGGGCGGCGCTGGGTGGACTGGATGGGACCGCGGCCATCGATGGGCTCACCGAGCAGGTTGAACACGCGGCCGAGCGTTGCTTCGCCGACGGGGACGGAGACCGGAGCGCCGGTGTCGATGCAGGCCTGGCCGCGGATGAGTCCGTCGGTTCCGCCCAGCGCAACGCATCGCACGCGGCCGCCCCCCAGGTGCTGCTGGATCTCGCCGGTCAGATTGATATCGACTCCCTTGTTGTTGGAGACCACCTTCACGGCGTTGAAGATGGCCGGCAGTTTGTCTTCATCGAACTGCGCATCGAAAGTGGAGCCGATAATCTGCGTGATGCGGCCGACGTTCTGTGTGGCGGTTGCCATATCCCGAAAACCCTCGCGCCCCGATTGCATTCGTCTGGGGGTAATGTGTTACGACTGTAGCGCCTCGACGCCACCGATAATTTCCATGATCTCGCCGGTAATCTGTGCCTGGCGTGCCCGGTTGTAGGTCATCGACAGCTGGCGGATGATTTCGTCGGCATTCTCCGTGGCGGCCTTCATGGCGACCATCCGCGCGATGTGCTCGCTGACCGCCGCATCCAGAAAGCACTTGAAGAGTTTGACCCGGAAGCTGGTGGGTACCACTTCCTGCAGGATGCTCTCGGCCGACGGGAGAAACTCGTACTGGGATTCCGTGGGGGGCCGCGATTCTGCCGCGCCGAGTCCTTCGACGGAGCTCAGCGGCAGCAGCGTCTCGATCACCGGCTCCTGTCTGGAGCTGGAGATAAAGCGGGTGTAGACCACGTCGACGCGATCGATCTTGTGCGTCGTGAATTCGTCCAGGTAGCGGTTGGCCAGCACCTCGACGTCGCTGTACGCCGGGCGGTCCTCGAAGTGCGTGAAGGACTGGTCCGGCACGATCCGGCGGAACTTCAGGGCGGCGATGCCGCGTTTGCCGGACACTTCGGTCCGCACGGTCCGGGCCTCCTCGGTGAGCCGGTCGTAGTGCTCGAAGGCCAGGCGCAGGACGCCGGAGTTGAAGCCGCCGCACATGCCGCGGTTGGCGGTCAGGACGAGCAGCACCGCCTGCTGCGTCTCGGGACGCTCCTCCAGCAGCGGATGCTGGACCTCCAGCCCGCTGTGGGCCAGGTCCGCCACGAGCTGCGTGATCCGCCGGGTGTAGGCGGTGGCGGAGGTGGCGCGGTCCATGGCCTTCTTGAACCGCGCATTGGCGATCAGCTCCATCGTCCGCGTGATCTTGCGGATGTTGCGGATCGATGCGCGCCGCTTGTCGAGTGTCCGGGCTTTTGCCATGGCGTTGTTGCCGTCCGTTTACGCGGTCACCACTCTGCCGGCGGCCGGCAGGTAAATGGCGTTGAAAGCCTTGATCGCCGCCGTGAGCTGGGCGGCAATCGCATCGTTCATGTCCTGTGCGCGTGCC
>DAISIS010000311.1:0-6884 GCA_036821925.1 Pirellulaceae bacterium | reverse complement strand
CGCGCTGCAGCCATTGCGATCATTCGCCGCCCTCCGCCACCGGGACCGCACCGCGTCACCCGCGCCGGGTCAGCAGACCCAGTCAGCAGACCCCGTCAGCAGACCCAGTCAGCAGACCCCGTCAGCAGACCCCGTCAGCAAACCCAGGAAATCAGCGTCAGGATCAGAGCGATCACCAGCATGAAGCCCACGATCCACTTCGCCGTCCGCCAGGCGTGCTGCAGAATCGGCACCATCAGTTCGTGCCGTGTCGCCCCGTACACCAGACTGATGGTGACGATCAGCGGCACGGAGTACCACAGCTGGCTGTCGGCCCAACTCGCCATTAACACGGTGTTCTCCTGTTCGATCGGTCCGCCCGGGGACCCCTGCCAGACAACGCTCCAAGCTCCAAGCTCCAAGCTCCAATCCAAAAAACCTCCGCCCAGACGACGGCCACCCCAGGCTACGACGACTCGCTCGCTTCGGGCGACTCGTCCTCCTTCTCGTCCGGTGCAATCAGCACCGGTCCGGCATACGCATCATAGACCGCCAACACGTTGAGCAGCCCGGCAATCATCGTGTAGAGCGTGCCCAGGTCGAACAGCAACTTGTACTGCAGATGCCACTCGGACAGCTCATCCACTCGGCGATACGGATCATACCTCGGCGGCGCCATGATGCCGCCCAGGTGCGGCGCTGCGCCCAGCTTGTCTCGCCGCGCCTGTACCAGCGCCGGCAGAGCTGGCACACCGACCCCCAACTGGCAGAAGTACTGCCAGCGCTTCTCAGGCCCCTTCCAGGACGCATACACGACATGGCCCCCCGCAATCGCCAGACCATAGAAATAGGTCGACAGAATGCAGACCATGAACAGGATCCCCTTGGCGTACCGCCGCTGGTACAGATGGCCCGCACCCGGCCACAGCCATCCCCAGAAGGCAGCCAGTCCCGGTTGCCGCAGATCGATCTCGAATTGGTCTTCAGTCCGCAGTCCCGGACGCGCAGTGGGCATGATGGGCAATTCTCCCCAAGCCGTTGGAGGGCAAACCACTCATTCTACCGATCCTGGCGGCCATCGCCAGATCGGCTGCACCCTGTATTGGACGTGGACGTCGGCCATCCCCCTCGCGTCCTAGCAGCGGGGTGCTCGAGCGTCGGGGGGGCAGCACCGGGCGGCCTGGGCTCCGCACCGGCGCAGGGTGGCGCCGGCGCGCATTGCTTGCGGACGTCCGCCAGGGACCGGCGTCAACGAGCGTCACACGGGGGCAGGCCCAGCCTACGGCCGCAGCTCCTCGTACACCGCATCGACTGTCGACTTGTCGATCTGAGACAGCTGTTGGCCGGCGCCCGCCACGAGCGCCAGTTCAGCCAGATAGTTGATGTGCCGCGGCACACCCTGCGCCAGTTCGTGCAGGCGCAGCGCCGCAGCGTTGTTGAAGACGGCCCGTTCCGTCCCCGCCGCGGCCAGGCATTGATGCAAGTACTGGCACGTGTCGTCCGCCTCCCACGACTCGAGTTCAATGCGCAGTTCGCAGCATTCCAGGATGCGGCGGCCCAACCGCTTCATACGCCGCGGATCAGCCGCCAGCACAACGGTCAGATACGAACGGGACGCCGGATCGTGCCGCAGCAGCCGGATGACCTGTGCCGCAACTTCCGGCGACATTTCGTCCGCGTCATCCAGCAGCAGAACCGTGGGAATCTGCTGGTAGCGATTCTCCACCAGCCGGTCGACAACGGCCCGCCACAATTCAAAAGGCGTATCCTCCCGCCGCGGATTGCGGTGCAACTGCGTCGCCAGCTCCCACAGGAATTCCCGCGTGCCAAGCGACAGCAGATTCACAATCGCCACCTGGCTCCCGGCACGCCGCAGCTGCCCCGCAAAGACCTCCAGCAACAGTGTCTTGCCGTTGCCCGGCATCCCCAGCAGCAGACCGAGTCGATAGTGGTTTTCCACCAGGAACTGCAGTCGCGCCAGCGCCTCGTCATGGGTCGGACTGTTGTAGAAGTAGCGGGGATTGGCAGGACCGCGAAAGGGCGATTCGCGCAGCCCCCAGTGTGTTGCGTACATGCGGCGTTGGACCTCGTGACCGTGAACCAGCGTGCCGCGATCCCGGACCGTCACTCTTCCCCTCATCGGTAGAACCACCACTAGGACTTTGGGGGAATCTCCCATCCGGGCTAGGCAACGTGCGACGCCAATCCCTATCCTGGAGATCTAGGGGATCTGCGAGGATATGAGCCACCGCTTCTATGTCGACACGCCCATCACGGCGGGCGAAGCCGTCTTGCTGGGTGCCGAAGCGCATCATCTGCAGCACGTCCTGCGCGGGCGGGTTGGCGACGAAGTGATACTGCTCGACGGCAGTGGGTGTGAGCACGTGGCGCGCGTCAGTCGCCTGGCGCGCTCGCAGGTGGACCTGGTGGTGCTCACGTCGCGGCAGGTGGACCGCGAGTTGCCCTGTCAGATCGTGCTCGGCGTGGCGTTGCCCAAAGCCGACCGGCAACGGTGGCTGATCGAGAAGCTGGTGGAACTGGGCGTGGCGCGCGTGGTCCCGTTGCGCACGCAGCGGAGCGTCGTGCATCCCGATCCGCAGAGTCTGGTCAAGCTGCAGCGGGCGGTCAAGGAAGCGTCCAAGCAGTGTGGACGGACGCGGTTGCTCCAAGTGGCCGAACTCCAGCCGCTGGCAGCATTCCTGCAGGCGGCGCCGGCCACCGCGACCAGGTGGATCGCCGACCCTGGCGGGGGTCCGCTCGCCGGCATCCCGGGCGACGGGTCGCCCTGCCATCTGGCCGTCGGGCCCGAGGGTGGCTGGACGGAGGACGAACTGTCACTCGCCCGCGCCGCAGGTTGGCAGGCAATATCGCTCGGCGCCCGCGTGCTGCGCATTGAAACGGCCTGCCTGGTCCTGGCCGCGCTGTGGTCACAGGGAGCAACCGCCGGCGGGGCCGGTGTGCAACCTGCCGGCAGCTGACCTGCCCGGCCACGGGGCGCCCGGCGCGGAACGATCCGCACAGCCTCTACACTCCGCACGATCCGCCCGGAGCAGACTCCAGCGGGTGGCCGTTCGGCGGTGGACCGTGCGACAAGCCCCGCGATTTCCCGCCTGCGAGTTCCCGCGCGCGCAGCCGTAAGCAAGGCTTTGTTGAGGCGTGGATGGTTGGCGGTGGCCGGCCGGTGCCTCGCCCCCGTTGCGGACGGCGCGTGCCAATCGCTGCGTGCGCGGGCGGCCCGCTTCGCGGTCGACGGAGATCAACTCATGTACCGCTGGCTCCCTGTCATCCTGTTAGCGGCTCAACCCGCGGGGCCGGTCGACGCGCGCGGCGCGCACGCCGTATACGCGACGGGATTCGAGCAGGCGGCCGACACGGACTTCGATGGCTGGCCGGACGACTGGACGCGGCAGCGCGGCCCGGGTTTTCCGCACTATGTGCGGATTGGCATCGCCGAGGATCCGGCCGGCGCGACCGCAGACTGTCTGCGCGTCGAGCTCGATGGCGGCGCCGCGACGCTGAGCAGCCCGCCGATCCGAGTGACCCCGCACTGCAGTTACCTGCTGCAGGGCAAGCTGAAGACGGCGGGGCTCAAGCATGACGTGGCGTATTACAGCGTGACGTTCGAGGATGCCCGGCGTGCGCCGCAGGAATCGTATCGTTCCCCGGAGTTTACGATGGCGCCCGAGTGGCAGGACGTGCAACTCGGGCCGCTGACCCCGCGCGATCCGACTGCCCGCTTCGCCGTGATCCAGCTGCACGTGACGCCGACGGAGCGTGCCGATCTGCAAGGCACTGTGTGGTTTGACGAGATTCGTCTGGCGCGGTTGCCCCGCTTGGTGCTCAGCACGCCGCAGCCCCAGAACCTGTTCTGGGATCCAGCACAGGTGGCGGTGACGTGCCACGTTTCGGGCGTAGCGAGCGCGGCCCGGCAGGTGCAGCTGGAGCTGGTGGACGTGGCCAGCCGCCGCGTCGACTCAGCCACCTTGCCGCTCGGCGCCGACGTGGTGGAGGGCCCGCCGCTGGCCGAACCCGACGAGGACGGTTTCGCCGGGTCGGTGACGTGGAACCCGCACGTGCCCGCCTGGGGATACTACACCGTCCGCGCGACGCTCGCGCCAGACGCTGACGCGGTGGCCGAACAGGTGGTGTCCCTGGCGGTCATGCGACCGGGAGGTGGCACCGGCCCGAGCGAGTTCGGCTGGTCGATGACCAGTCGCGAGCTGCCGCTCTCCGGCGAGGCGCTGGTCAAGCTGTTGCAGGAGGCGCGCGTCGGCTGGTTCAAGTACCCCGTGTGGTGCGATCCGGCGGACACTCCGGAACTGGACCGGCTCGTCTCCCTGGTCGATCAGCTGACGGTGGCGGGGATCGAGATGGTCGGGGTGTTGGACGCCGTCCCGGCGAACCTGCGCCCGCAGTTCGGGCACCAGCAGCGTCTGACGATCGGGGCCGCGTTCCTGCGGCCCGAGATCTGGCAGCCCCTGCTGGAACCGGTGCTGACACGGCTATCCCTGAAGATCCGGCATTGGCAGCTCGGCGGTGATGCCGATGCGGGTCTGGCCGACTTCGACAAGCTCGAAGCGACCATTCGCGACGTCCGCGCGCGGTGGCAGCAGGCCGGGGTCATCGCCCGGCTGGTGCTGGCCTGGGGCTGGCTGTACGAAGTCCCGGCAGTGGCCGACCCGCCCTGGGATCTGCTGGCGATGTCGGAGTCGATTCCGTTGACCAGCGCGGAGCTGGTTCGGTATGCGGCAGACGCCAGGCAACCCGACTCTCCCTGCTGGACGACATTCGAACCGTTGCCCCGCGACCTGTACAGTCCCGCGTCGCGCGCCTGCGATCTGGTGCTGCGGATGCTGGCAGCCAAAACGGCGGGCCTCTCGGCCATCTTCGTCCGGGACCCGTTCGACGACGTGCATGGCCTGCTCAATCGCGACGGCACACCCGGCGAGTTGTGGCTGCCGTGGCAGACCACGGCCCGTCTCGTGTCGGGAGCAACGTATCTGGGGCGTCTGCAGCTGCCGGGGGGCAGCGACAACTATGTGTTCGCCCGCGACGCAGAGGCTGTGCTGGTGGTCTGGAACGAGTCCCCGGTCACGGAGACCCTCTATCTGGGCGATCACGTGCGGCAGGTGACCGTCTGGGGTGAGGAGAGTGATCTGCCCTGCGCGTCGGCGAAGGAGTCGGTCCCGCAGACGTTCACCGCCGGGCCAGTCCCGGTCTTCCTGACCGGTGTGAATCTGGCCGTCGCGCAGTGGCGACTGAGTTGCACGGTGCAACTCGATCAGCTGGCTGGGGACGTCCGGAGCGGGCAGATCGCCCGGCTCCGGTTCCGCAACACGTTTCCCGACACAGTCACAGGCGCGGCGTCGCTCGAGGCCCTCGACGGCTGGGACGCGTCCGGAACCGCCGTGGCGTTCCAGCTCGGCGGGGACCGCGAGGTGGAGCAGGAGTACCCGGTGCGGGTGCGGACGGACGCCAGCAGCGGCCGGCAGCGCGTGCGGGTCGATTTCGTGGGGGAGGCCGAGCAAGAGTATCGCTTCAGCGTTCACCACGACCTGGAGGTCGGTGCCGGAGATATCGGTCTGGCAGCCGACTGCTACCTGGACGACGCCAACCAGCTGATCGTCACACAGCAGCTGGAGAATGCCACGTCCCAGCCGCGGGATTTCACCTGCTATCTGTATGCGCCGGGGCGCCGGCGGCTGCGCCAGCAGCTGCTGGACGTCGGGCCCGGCCGCACGGGGAGCACGTTCACTCTGCCCGACGGCCAGGATCTCGTAGGCAAGACGCTCTGGCTGCGCATCGAGGAGGCTGGTGGCGGGCGGGCCCTCAACTACCGTGTCGTCGTCGCGCCCTGACGCGATCGCCGCATGCCGCCGGCGCACGGCGCTGATATACTGACTCTATGCTGTGTCCCTCGTTCCGCACCGGGCATCGACTGCCGGCCGACTGGCTGCTGCTCCTGCTGTGGCTCATCGTGCCGCTCGGGACCGTACCTGCCACGAGCCGGGCCGATGTGATTGTCCTGGCGAACCAGACGAGCGAACCGGTTGTGTTTCGGATCGGCACGGGCCCGACGACGTCCGATCCGATCACCATCCCCGCGCGCGACCTCACCGCGCTCATGCTGCGCGGCGTCTGCGAACTGGTCTACGACGATCGCGGGCGCGAGGGGGCGTACCATCTGGATGCGAATTCGGCTTACCTGTTTGTTCGGGACGAGCGGGGGCAGCTGCAGGTGACCGCCATCGATCTGGGTGGCACGGACGCGACGGCGGGGGGGCGGACGCTCACCGCAGGTGCCCGGATCAAGACAGCGGTGGACCTGCCGCTGGAGGTGTTCGTCGACAACTACGAGTTAACGACGCGCGCCGCGTGGGAGCCCCGCTTGCGGAAGCGGATCGAGCGTGTGTCGCAGATCCTGGAACGGAGTTGCCGGATACGGCTGCAGATCGTGCAGATCGGCCAGTGGGCGGCGAGCCAGGAGGCGGTCGAGTTTCCGCAGGCGCTGGCGGAATTCCAGCGCCGTGTCACCCCGGCACCCGGACGCGTGGCCCTCGGCTTCACCGGCCGCTATCGCCAGTCCCCGGGCCTGCAGCATCTGGGCGGCACGCCCGGCATACTGCACTCCCACATCCTGGTGCGGGAGTGGTCGGCGACGATGAGCGAGCCGGAGCGTGAGGAGGTGCTGCTGCACGAGATCGGACACTACCTGGGCGCCGTGCACAGTCCTGACCCGGCATCCGTGATGCGTCCCATTCTGGCCGACAGTCAGGCGCTGCACAAGGAGTTTCGCATCCGGTTCGACCCGGTCAACCTGCTTCTGATCAACCTGGTGGCGGAGGAGATCCGGGAGCGTCGCGCGACGTCGGTCCGCCACCTGTCGGCCGGCCCGCGGCGGCGGC
>DAISIS010000310.1:0-6887 GCA_036821925.1 Pirellulaceae bacterium | reverse complement strand
TGGAATACCCGGTGCGTTTATCCCATCCGAGCCCCCGCACGCCGGCAGGCACCAACTGGTCCGCCACCATCAGCTGGATGGTTTCACCGGCGAGCACCTGCACCTCACCAGCCGTGCCGCCATCCAGGAACATTTGGGCGTAAAGCGCCAGATCATCGGCCGTCGAGAACAGGCCGGCGTGGCCCGCGACGCCTCCCAGCAGGTGCGCGCGCGGGTCGTGCACCTCTCCCTGCATCCAGCGACCGTCGCGCTGCTCCGTCACCGCCGCGCGGGCTCGTAAAGCATCGTCCGGCAGGAACCGGCTCTCCGCCATGCCGAGCGGCTGGAAGACCCGCTCCTGCACGAACTGATCGAGTCCCATCCCGCTGACGCGCCGCACCAGTTCCCCCAACACGATGAAGCCAACATCGCTGTAGATGAACTCGCTGCCCGGCTTCGCCCGCAAGCCCAGCGCGCAGATCCGCTCCCAGGCCTTCTCCGGCCCCTCGGCATAGTCGGCCAGCGCATTGTCGGGCGTCAGACCCCCGACATGTGTCAACAGGTGCCGGACCGTGATCTCCTCCTTGCCGCGCCCGCTGAACTCACTCAGGTACGTCGTCACCCGCTCGTCCAGGTCGACCTTCCCGTCCTGGACCAGCAGCATCACGCTCGTGGCGGTGGCCAGCGGTTTGGTGAGCGACGCCAGGTCAAACACCGTGTCCGTCGTCATCTCAACGCGGCAGGGCTGCAGCTGGCGGGCACCAAAGGCGCGCAGGTAGACCAGCCGTCCCTGGCGCCCGATGGCGACCACACAGCCGGGCAGTCGCCCCTGCTCGAGCGCCTCCTGTACAAGGCTGTCAATGCCAGCGAGTCGCTCGGCCGACATGCCCACGGCGCCCGGTTCGGCGCGCGGCAATCGCCGCACCGCGTCAGCACCTGCCGCCGACCCGATGCCGGTCAGCAGCGTGACAGTCCAGGCAAACAGGATCGCTCGTGTCTTCATCGTGCTGTCTCACTTTCATCCAGGGACGAGGTAGAACCGTCACCCTGCGCGCCAGCCCAGCAGCAGGACGCAAGCAGACCGGCCGCAAACGTGGTCGCCGCGCCAATCACTCCATACCACGTATAGGCGACCGGCGTGCCGAACTTAACCCAGGTCAAGACCAGCAGGCCGGTGACCAGGCCCACCAGCGCTGCGCGCTGCCCGACGCGCCGCGTGAACACCCCCAACGCAAAGATGCCCAGCAACAGTCCGGCGGCGAAGCTGGCGATGGCCAACACATCGTTCACCACGGCCGTCGCAAAGTACTGTGCCACAATCCCAATGCCGATCTGGATGATGCCGAACAGCACCGTGCAGCCCCGGCTGACCCACAGCAGGTGACGTTCCGAGACCGCCGCGCGGCGCCAGGGCAGATAGAAATCGTGGACCGCAGCGGACGCGGACGAATTGAGCGAACCGGACAGCGTGGACATGGCGGCCGCGAAGACCGCGGCCAGAATCACCCCGATCAGCCCCCAGCCCGCCGGCAGTTCCTCGACGATGAACCGGCTCAGGACGCGGTCCGTGCTGTCGAAGCTCGCCGCCGGCCGCACGTGCGCGTAGAAACAGGCCAGGGCCACACCCAGCAGCAGGAACAGGGCGAACTGAGCGATCACGACGGCACCGCTGGCGATCAACGCGACCCCCGCATCACGCTGCCGGCGCGCACACAAGTAACGCTGGACCATCATCTGATCGGTACCGTGCGTCCCGAGCGCCAGGAAGGCCCCGCCAATGATCCCCGACCAGATGGTGAAGTTCAGTCGCAGGTCGCAGGAGCTGTCCAGGATCCGGAACTTGCCGGTGTCCTGGGCAAACGCCACACACTCCCACCATCCGCCGGGCAGTCGATGCAGGATCACGGCCAGCGCCAGGATGGCGCCCCCTACATACACGACGAACTGGATGCAGTCGCTCCAGATCACCGACTTGATGCCACCGGCAAAAGTGTAGATGATCGTCGACACACCGACAATGACGACACACCAGGCCAGCGGGAGATCGATCATCGCCGTCAGGACGATCGCCGTCAGAAACAGCCGCAGCCCGTCCCCGACATTGCGCGTGAGCAGAAAGACAAGCGACGCCACGCGTTTTGTCGCGCCGCCAAACCGGTGCTGCAGCACCTCGTATGCGCTGAAGAGCTGGCCGCGAAAGAACAGCGGCAAGAGGAAGTAGACGATCAGGCAGCGTCCCACCAGCAGGCCGCAGGCGAGCTGCAGGAAACGCAGGTCGCCGCCCACCTGAGGATCGAGCGCAGTGGCACCGGGCTGCCGCGCGGCGAAGGCCAGACCCGGCACACTCAGAAACGTCACCGTGCTGGTTTCGGTCGCCACAATCGAGCCAAGAATGGCCCACCAGGGCAGGTCGCGTCCGCCCAGCAGGTAGTCGGTGACGTTCCGCTGACCACGCCCGACCCAGATGCCGAACAGCACAATGCCGACCAGGTACGCGAGCAGGACAGCCAGATCGGCTGGGGCAATGGCGGAATCCAGCGGCATGCCTACACCTCGACTGCCGGACGCGTGCTCGTGGAATTACAATACGGTACATGCCCCGTGCCGCCCGGCTAGACTGGCGGCAGGCGCTGGCCAGCGTTCGCATGATACCGCAGAAAGCACTCCATGCTCAATCATCTGACGACGGAAGAGCGAAATCCGGACTCGGAGTCCCTCGACTCGCTCAGCGCGCTGGAGATCATCACGCTGATGAACCGTGAAGATGCCACGGTGGCCGCGGCGGTGCGAACGCAGGCCGAGAAGATCGCTGCCGCCGTCGACGTGATCGTCGATCGGCTGCGCGGCGGAGGACGTCTCATCTACCTGGGGGCCGGCACCTCCGGCCGACTCGGCGTCCTGGACGCCTCCGAGTGCCCGCCCACGTTCAGCGTGCCCGCCGGCCTTGTGGTAGGGGTCATCGCCGGCGGGCTCCGCGCCTTGACCACCGCGGTCGAGGGCGCGGAGGATCACCCGGAATACGCCGTCCGGGACCTACAGGAGTGCGGCCTCCAGGCGCGCGACGTGCTGGTCGGGATCGCCACGAGCGGCCGCACCCCGTATGTCGTTGGCGGCATGGCGCACGCGCGGCACAGCGGCGTGTTCACCATCGGCTTGAGCTGCAATCGGGACTCGCAGCTGGAGGAGGTCAGCGATCTGATGATCTCGCCGGTGGTCGGGCCGGAAGTGCTCAGCGGCTCGACGCGACTCAAAGCCGGTACCGCCACCAAGATGGTGCTCAATATGCTCAGCACCGCCAGCATGGTGCGTCTGGGCAAGACCTACGGCAACCTGATGGTCGATCTGCGGGCCACCAACGCGAAGCTCCTGGCCCGTGCGCGGCGGATCGTCGCCGCCGTGGCCGGCGTGTCGGAAACGACGGCTGAAACGCTGCTGCAGCAGTGTGACGGCGAGGTGAAGACCGCGATTGTCGTCCGACGGCACGGGATCACACCCCAGACGGCGCGGCAGTGGCTCGCGGAGGCCGGCGGCCAGCTGCGCGGCGCTCTGGAACGCCCGACCCAGCCCGACTGTGGCCTGACGAGCAAAGGATGAGAACGTGCCTGGCAAACGACGGCCATCCCCTGCTGCGCCCGCGTCGGCGTCCACGTCGAGCGGCGATGAGTTGCTCCTGGGCATCGACGGCGGCGGCACGAAGACGATCGCCGTCCTGACGCTCCACCAGGCCCACGCCGCTCCACGCACGATCGGTCGCGGCGCCGGCGGTCCCGCCAATCCGCGCGCGGCCGGCTGGGCGACGGTCCAGCAGCACATTGCCGGTGCGATCGACGCGGCCTTTGCCGCGGCGGGGCGCCCCCGCACACGCGTGGCGGCCCTCTGCCTGGGGTTGGCTGGCGCCGGCCACCAGTCGGTGCGGGAGACAATGTACGCGTGGTGCGCACAACAGCAACTGGCGGCACGCTGGGTGGTCGTCCACGACGCGCAGATCATCCTGCGGGCCGGCGTACAACAGGGCCCCGGCATCGCGCTGATCTCCGGTACCGGCTCGCTGGCCTATGGCGTCACGGCGGAGGGGCGCTCCGCCCGCGCCGGGGGCTGGGGGTACCTGCTGGGCGACGAAGGAAGTGGCTACGCCATCGGACTGGCGGCCCTGCGCGCGATGGTCCGGGAAACAGACGGTCGAGCGCCGACGACGCAGCTCACGGCACGCCTGCTCCCGACCCTCGATGTGCCCAGTACCTGGGATCTCATTCCGCTGGTCCACGAGGATCCCGACGCCCGACACCGGATCGCGTCCCTCGCTCCCTTGGTCCTGGCCGTGGCCGAGCAAGGGGATGCCGTAGCGCAGCAGATCCGCGATCAGGCGGCGCGGGAGCTGACCGACATGGTGGCCGCCGTCTTGCAGACGCTGGCCCTCGCCCCTCCCCCGTACCAGCTCGTCTTCTCCGGCGGTCTGCTGCAACACCACCCAGCGCTGCGGGAGGCCATCCTGCAGCAACTGGCTCAGCGGCAGGCGGCGCCGCAGTCCAGCGCGGTGGCCGACGATCCCGCTTACGGCGCCGTGCTGCTGGCCCGCGACCTGCTCGCGTAGGCCGTCGCTCGGCGGTGTGACTCCTCCGACTGCCCGGCCTGCGCAGGAAGAAATGTCCGCCTTTTTTGCCCCGCTGTGATGGCTCACACACGCCTTTTGCGATTGCACACAGGAAGGACGCGGGCATCGGTCATCCGACCTGGTACGGATGGTCTACGGGCACGAGAACGGACACTCAACAGCATGGGAGGAGATCGATGCACCGCGTCTTTTTCACCTGGTTCTTTCTGGGATCGACCGCCCTGGGCTCGTATATCGACAGCGCGGTCTTCATCAACGAATTCCACTACGACAACGACGGAGCGGACGCCGGGGAGTTCATCGAGGTCGTGGCCCCCACCGCGCTGCACGATCTGGCCGCCGTCACGCTGACGCTCTACAACGGCGGCAACGGCACCGCGTATGCCGGCCCGACCCCGCTCAGCACATTCACCCAGCGCGATGTGGTGGGCCCATTCGCCTTCTATACGCTGGACATCGCACTGCAGAACGGCGCGCCCGATGGGCTGGCGCTCGCCCTGGCGGGGGACGTGCTCCAGTTCCTGAGCTATGAGGGCGTGTTCACCGCAACCGATGGCGTTGCCGCAGGGCTGGCGTCGACAGACATCGGCGTGTCGGAGCCGCCCAGCACGCCGCCGGGCGCGACCCTGCAGCTGACAGGCCGCGGAGACAGCTACGCCGATTTCACCTGGGAACTGCTGCCGTCCGAGACGTACGGTATGGTCAATGAACGCCAGTCGCTGGTGCCGGAGCCGGCCAGTCTGGTCGGCTGGCTCACCGGCCTCCTGGCGCTGGCACTTGTCCAGCACCGACGGCGCCGACGAAGTCGGAGCGTCCGGTAGCCGTGTGGCCAGCGCGTACCATACGCACACGCCGCGAGAACCACCGTCGCGCCGGGCGACGCACAGGCAGTGCCCGGCTGCCTGAGCGGCGAGCGGAACCGGCCCGCGCTCACGCTCCTGGCTGCCAACTGCGTTCGATCTCTTCGAGCGATCGCCCCTTTGTTTCCGGAATCAGGAGCCAGGTGAGCAACAGGGCCGGGGCGACCAGCATGGCAAACATCGCGAAGGTGAGCGCGGGGCCCAAACCGTCCCGGAGAGTCGGAAACAGGAGCATGACCAGCGTGTTGGTGCCCCAGATGGTGAACGTGCCGACGGACATCGCGCGGCCGCGAATGCGTGTGGGGAAGATCTCCGCGATGATGATCCAAGGCACGGGCCCCAGGGAAAAGGCGAAACAGGCCATGTACAGCATCAGGACGGCCACGAGTTGCCAGTTGGTGAGCTCGGCGGCAAACAGCACGGCGGCAGCCACCAGCGCCACGACCAGCCCGGAGATACCAATGTACAGCAGCGGTTTGCGGCCAAACCGATCCACCACGGCGACCGCCACCAGGGTGAAAAGCACGTTCACGAAGCCGACATAGGCCTGGCCGCCCAGCGACTCGCTCAGCTCCCAGCCCGCCTCACGGAAAATGGTCGTCCCGTAGTAGACGATCGCGTTGATGCCGCTCACCTGCGAGAAGAACGGGAGCAGCACGCCGATCACCAGCGCCACGCGAAGTCCAGGCTGCAGCAGCTGCCGCAGAGAGCCCCCTTCCTGTTCGAGCGACTGACGGATCTCCACCAGTTCGCGATCCGCCTCCCGGGTGCCCACAATCCTGGCCAGGATCGCGCGCGCCTCGTCGACCCGCCCCTGCTTGGCCAGCCACCGCGGTGTCTCGGGGACCAACAGGAGCAGCAGCAGAAAGGCTAACGCCGGGATCACACCTGCGCCGAACATGCCGCGCCAGACCTCGTCCACGAGCACCCACCGCCAGAATCCAACCGGCAGGCCCGCCCACGCGTCGGTCGAGAGCCACTGGAGCAGGACATTGGAAAAATAGGCCACCACAATCCCGATCGTGATCGCCAGCTGATACAGCGCGATCAGACGGCCGCGCACCTGGGGCGGACTGACTTCAGACAAGTACATCGGAGCCAGCATCGAGGCGACCCCCACGCCCACTCCGCCCACCCAGCGCGCCAGGATCAGGAGATCCACGTTGGGCGGCACAGCCGTCCCGATCGCCCCGACGACGAACAGGATCGCCGAGACGATCAACATCACCTTCCGGCCAAACCGATCACTCAGCGAACCCGCGATCAGCGCGCCCACCATGCAGCCGACCAGGGCCGTGGCCACCACGACGCCTTCCATGAATTCGTTGAGCTGGTACTGATCGCGCAGGTATTCGAGCGTGCCGGACACGACCGCCGTGTCAAAGCCGAACAGGAATCCGCCCAGCGCCGCGATGAAGCTGATCAGTGCCAGATAA
>DAISIS010000309.1:0-6894 GCA_036821925.1 Pirellulaceae bacterium | reverse complement strand
CGCGGCAGAAGATCTCGGCGTCGATATCCGGTGCGGCCAGGATAATCTGGTTGAACAGCGCGGCCTCGGAGTCCAATTCGCGGTGCAAGTCGCGCAGGGCCGCCGTCAGCGCACGGTTCCCCATGCTGTGCGCAATCAGGTTCACGCTCTCCGCCCCGCTGCGTGTGGCGACGTCCAGCAACAGCTGCTTCAAGTGCGGCACGGCCCACTCGACGTTGGTTTCGTCCACCGTATATTTCAGCAGTCCTCCTTGTGACGGCCAGCTGAAGAAGATGGGAGCGCCGGCGAACTGGACGTCGTGTGCGATCTGTGCCGTGCGCTGCGCGGCACCTTCGAATGTCACGTTGTAGCCGTGTACAAATACGAAGACTTCCGGCCGCGGTGCAGCGAGCACCCGGTCACGCAGCTGCTGATAGAAGGCGTCTGCTTCCTGGCAGCGCGTCTCGTGCAGCAC
The DNA here is from genome assembly GCA_036821925.1 of Pirellulaceae bacterium. GTDB lineage: Bacteria > Planctomycetota > Planctomycetia > Pirellulales > Pirellulaceae > JAAYDI01. The sequence goes on along the minus strand of DAISIS010000309.1, from coordinate 6,440 downwards.
GACGTGCTTGCGGACGTCGTCCCGCACCTCCAAGCGGAGCAGCGATGGCCGCTCGATCTCGCCGACCTCGTGCGTCGCGGGGATGCTCACCTGGCACGTACCGAACTCCAGCACGCCGCGCTGGTTCCCGTACCGCACGCCGCGCTGCGCGGAGACCCGGTAGTTGTTGAGTTGCTGCTTGCCGACCACGACGCCCCAGCTGGCGGTCAGCGCGAAGATGACCCCCGCCCATACGAACATGCGCCGGCGTTGCCAACCGAACAGGCCGATGACGGCCAGGAGCAACGCCAGTCCGGCACCGGCCAGCACGGGACGCATCGGTTTCCCAAACAGGTCGATGGCCAGGTCGGCGTCCAGACGCTGGCGATCCGTCGCATAGAAGACATCCACCATCGTATACGACGTGGCGGGCACGGCCGGGCTCGTGGCGGTCTCCTCGTGGAGCGGTTCCATCTCGTCGGACACGTCGGGCTCGTCGAGCCGCATGAGCACTGGCTCACCGTCGCGCGCCGCGGTTTCGGGCAATGCGTCGACTGGCGGATTTCTGGGTACCGGTGCCGGTACCTGCCCCTTGACGATTCCCCGACGCGGGGTCGCAGGCAGGTGGGGTCGCGACTCGGCAGCGGCGCTGGTGGGCGCGCGGAGCGGCTCGGTCTGCGCCGCGTCCTCGGGTGCAGATGCCGCCGCGGCATCCCCTGGGCCGGCTGGGCCGGCGGCCGGTGCCGGCACGCCCTCTGACGCGGACGACTGGGGCGGTTCGGCCTGCGACGCATGTTTCGGTGAGGGCTGGCCACACCCGGCCAGCGCGACGGCAATCGCGGCCCCAATCGACCAGCTGCGAACCGCATCCTGTCCGCGAAATGCCACCGCCATGTCAGCACCCTCCGTATCGTGACATCACGCCTCCACGCCGCGAGACGACCGGTCATGATACTGCGTCACGGCGCATTCACCCAAGTCCAATTGCCGGATACCGACCGCCTGACCGCCCGGGCCACGGGCCTGTTTGCCGGGTAGAGACGCTGCCCGCGGGGCGGGCCGACGGTCCGGCTGCTGCGACGGCAGCGGCGGGCTGGCGACGCCGGTGCCGCTCCGTGCTGCTAGCAGCACGGGAGGGCCGATTGCCGGCCGCACAGCGAGTCAGTATGCTGTGGGCCTTTGTGCTCCGGCGTGTGTCGCTGATTACCCGTTTGCGTCAAATCATGGAACTGAGCGTTCGCGAGTCTGCGAGTCTTCTGAACGTATCCGAGAAGACGATCTACCGGTGGATCAAGCAGGGGGTACTGCCGGCCTATCGCGTCCACGACCAGTATCGCTTTAACCGGGCCGAGTTGCTGGAGTGGGCCACGGCGCGACGTCTTCCCGTGTCGGTCGACATCTTCACCGAGCCGCAGCACACGGCTCCGGCCGCCCCCCTGGCGGATGCGATTTCTGCAGGCGGCATTCATTACGGCGTTGGCGGTGCGGATAAGGGCGCTGCACTGCGCTGTGTCGTGGAACTGATGCCCTTGCCGCCGGATGCCGACCGCGAATTCGTGCTGCACGTGTTCTTGACGCGCGAGTCGCTGGGGTCAACGGCCATTGGCAACGGGATCGCGCTGCCGCACGCGCGCAATCCCGTGGTCATGTCTGTGCCGCATCCGATGATCACGCTATGTTTTCTGGATCAAGCTGTCGAGTATGGGGCCATTGACGGGCAGCCGGTCCACACGCTCTTCACGATGCTCAGCCCCACCGTTCGCGCGCACCTGCAGATGCTGGCGCGGCTGTCCTATGCTCTGCGTCAACCGGCGTTTGCCAGTGTCATCGCGCGGCGGGGCACGCGCGAGGAGATCCTGAAGGCTTGTGCGGCGGTGGACGAGATCATTCCCACGCCCCCTTCGGCCGCCTAGAAAGCAGAAGTACCGGATATGTGGCTGCTGGTTGCCGGACTGCTGGTTCTCTCCGCCGGGGCGCTGCTGTCACTGGTGTGCTCCCGGCTCCCGCGTCTGGCGGCTGTGTGGGGCGGCGGGTCGGCGATGGTCGGCAGTGTCCTGGCGCTGGCGGCTGCCGCCCAGGTTCTCGCGACGGGCCGGGTCGTGCGTTTGACGCTGCCGTGGCCGGTTCCGCTGGGGAGGATGGCGCTGGAACTGGACCCGCTCTCCGCGGCATTTCTGCTGCCGATTGCCTGCGTCGTGGCGGTGGCTGCACTCTATGGCCTGGGGTACTGGCACGGTTCCCGCGCCCACACCGCGCTGGGCCGTGGCTGGTTCTTCTTCAATCTGCTGGCCGCATCGATGATGCTGGTTGTGTCCGCCCGCAACGGTCTGCTGTTCCTCGTCTGTTGGGAAAGCATGTCGCTCGCGTCGTTCTTTCTGGTGTTGACGGACCACGACCAGGCGGCGGTGCGGCGTGCCGGCTGGATCTATCTGACGGCGATGCATCTGGGCACCGCCTGCCTGCTGCTGCTGTTCCTGCTGCTGGGACACGCGTCCGGGTCGTTGGATTTCGAGCAGTTCGTCTGCCCGGGTGGCCTGTCGAGCGCGGTATTCCTGCTGGCGGTCATCGGTTTCGGCACGAAAGCCGGCGTGATTCCCCTGCACGTCTGGCTGCCCGAAGCGCATCCGGCAGCGCCGTCGCACGTGTCGGCGGTGATGAGCGGGGTGATGATCAAGACAGGCATCTACGGCATGCTGCGCACGGTGACGTTTCTCAGCGACGTACCGTCGTGGTGGGGCTGGACGTTGGTGTCGATCGGTGTGGTATCCGGCATCCTGGGGGTGCTGTTTGCGCTGGCGCAGCACGACCTCAAGCGGCTGCTGGCCTACCACAGCGTCGAGAACATCGGGATCATCGCGCTGGGGCTGGGTGTCGGACTGCTGGGCCTGGCGTACCGCCTGCCTGCGATGGCGCTGCTGGGATTCACCGGCGACGTGCTGCACGTACTGAATCACGCCCTGTTCAAGAGTCTGTTGTTCCTGGGGGCGGGTGCGGTCCAGCACAGTGCGGGGACGCGCGACATCGACCGGCTGGGCGGGCTGTGGAAGAAGATGCCGGTCACAGGTGCGACGTTCCTGGTGGGGGCGTGTGCGATCTCCGGTCTCCCGCCGCTGAACGGTTTTGTCAGTGAGTTGCTCATCTATGCGGGCGTGCTGACATCGCTGGCTGATCCGCGCCCGCTGGGCGGCGGAGCCTCCGTGCTGCTGTGCGTGTTTGTGGTGGGCGGCCTGGCGCTGATTGGCGGCCTGGCGGCGGCCTGCTTCACCAAGGCCTTCGGCTGCATCTTTCTGGGCGAGCCGCGCAGTGAGGAGGCAGTGCAGGGGCACGAGGTGGGCGCGTGCATGCGCGCAGCGCTGCTGGTGCTGGCCGTCGCGTGCGCCGCGGTTGGCCTGACGGCTCCCCTGTGGCCGCTGGTGTATTACCCCGTGCTGCGGTGCCTGGTGCCGGCCGGGGTTCCGGACAGTGGAGCCGGGCTGGACTGGGCGTGGAAGATGCTGGCGTTCGTCTGTGGGGCCTGCTGGATCGGGCTGGCGGCCGTGGGATTGCTCGCCTGGCTGCGGCATCGTCTGCTGGCGCAGCGCCCCGTCGACCACGGTCCGACATGGGACTGCGGCTATCTGGCGCCGACCGCGAGGATGCAGTACACGGCCACGTCGTTTGCCAGCCCGCTGCTGCTGTTGTTCCGGATGCTCCTGAGGCCGCAGGTCCACGCGCACCCGCCGCTGGGGCCGTTTCCCGACCGGGCGAGTTTCGAGTCGCACACGCCGGACGTGTTTCACGATTTCCTGTTCCAGCCGGTGTTTGACGCCTTGGCGTGGGGCGCGTCCAAACTGCGCTGGTTCCAGAATGGGCGCATCCAGCTGTACGTGTTGTACATCGCTCTGACGATTCTGGTCCTCCTTATCTGGAAACTGGGCTGAGTCATGTTGTCGCCTTGGGGAATCATCCACGTGCTGGCAGCGCTGACGCTGGCTCCGCTTCTGTTGAGCATCATTCAGCGGACAAAAGCCGTGTGTGCAGGGCGGCACGGGCCACCCTGGCTGCAGCCGTATGCGGAGTTGTGGAAGCTGCTGCACAAGGGGGCCGTCTACAGTCACACGACGACCGTCGTGTTCATCGCGGGTCCGCTTGTCGGTGGTGCGGCGACTCTGGTGGCGTTGTTCTGTGTGCCGCTTGGCGGCGTGCCCGCGTTCGTTTCCTTCCCGCTCGACTTCCTGCTGGTGGCCTACCTGTTGGGAATAGCGCGGTTCTTCGCCGTTTCCGCAGCGCTGGATACCGGCTCGAGTTTCGAAGGGATGGGGGCGAGCCGCGAGGTGTTCTTCGCGGCGCTGGCGGAGCCGGCCCTGGTGCTGGCGCTGACGGCGCTGGCGGCGCTCACTCACCGCCTGACCCTCACCGATATCTTTGCGCACATCGATCCGCAGCTGTTCGGCTCCAGTGCCGGGCCGGCCCTGCTGCTGGTTGCGGCCGCATTGTCGGTCGTGTTTCTGGCCGAAAACGCCCGCCTGCCGGTAGACGATCCGGCGACGCACCTGGAGCTGACGATGATCCACGAGGTCATGATCCTGGACCACAGCGGGCCCGACTTGGCCCTCATTCACTACGCGGCAGCGTTGAAGATGTGGCTGTTGGGTTGCCTGCTGGTGGGCACGCTGCTGCCGCTCCGCACAGGTTCGGTCGCGGGTGACCTGCTGATCGCGGTGGCGGGGCAGGTGGCCGTGGCTGTGGGGGTGGGGGTAGTCGAATCGGTCATGGCGCGGCTGCGGCTGGTGCGTGTGCCTCAGTTCCTCATTGCCGCTTCGATACTGGCGATCGTGGCTCTGTTTCTCGTCGCGAGGTGAACGCGTGGTGCCATGGCTTGATGCGATCCTGGTCCTGCTGATGTTGACCAGCTTCTGGCTGTTGGGTTCCAGCCGTCTGCAGTCCTGCATTCGGGCGGTCGCGTTCCAGGGCGCTCTGCTCGGACTGGTGCCGCTGTGCGCCAAATGGCCGCAGCTGACCGTCCGGCTGGCGGCCGTGGCGCTGCTGAGCATGGTCATCAAAGCGGTGGTGCTGCCCCTCATGCTGCGGCGGGCGGTGCGCGAGGCGAACGTGCGGAACGAGGTGCAGCCGCTGGTCGGCTTCACGACCTCGCTGCTGCTGGGGATCGGCCTGTGGGGAGTGGCCATGCACATGGCGCGCCGCCTGCCCCTCGAGGGGCCGCACGTGTCCACGCTGCTGGTGCCGGTGGCGGCGTTCACCCTGATGTGCGGATTGCTGTTGCTGGTCAGCCGCAACACGGCGGTGATGCAGGTGATTGGCTACCTGACATTGGAGAACGGGGTCTATCTGTTTGGGTGGGCGTTTGCCATTGAGGAGCCGTTTCTGGTGGAGATGGGAGTCCTCCTGGACGTCTTTGTGGCGGTGTTCGTGATGGGGATCACGATCCATCAGATCAGCCGGGAATTCGACACGATTGACACCGACGAACTGGCTTCCTTGAAGGACTAGCGGTATGCTCTGGCTGTTGCTTGCTGTCCCTGCGGGTGCTGCGTTGCTCGCGTTGGCGCTGCCGTGGAATGTGTTGCGGCGTGGGCTGCTGGTCGCGGCAGCCGGAGCCCACGTGGCGCTGGTGGTGACCTGTTGCCTCCAGCGGCCGGCGGCCGTGATGTACGGCTGGATTGCGCTGGACGACGCGTCGATTCTCTTTCTCGCGATCACGAGTGTCGTGTTCTTTGTCGTGTCGCTGTACACCGTGGGCTATCTTGCTCAAGAGAAGGCGCGCGTGGCCGCGGGACCGCCGGAGGACGTGCCGTTTGTGAACTTCCCCGAAGCGGTGTTCACCGGCTGCCTGCTGTTGTTCCTGGCCGTGATGACGCTGGTCATACTCAGTCACCATTGGGGGCTGCTGTGGATTGCCGTCGAGGCCACGACGTTGGCCAGCGCGCCGCTGATCTATTTCCATCGTCATCCGCGATCGCTCGAGGCGACCTGGAAGTACCTGGTGATCTGTTCGGTCGGGATTGCCCTGGCGCTGCTGGGCAACTTTTTTCTCGCGGTGGCGGCCCAGGCGTGCCCGGCGCCGGCCCTGCATCTGGTGGTGGGCGATCTGGAGCGGCATGCGCGCCAGCTCGACCCGCTCTGGCTCAAGGCGGCGTTCATGCTGTTGCTGGTCGGTTACGGCACGAAGATGGGGCTGGCCCCGCTGCACACCTGGTTGCCGGACGCGCACAGTGAGGCACCCTCCACGGTGTCGGCGCTCCTGTCGGGCGTCTTGCTCAACTGCGCCTTCCTGGCGATCCTGCGCGGGCATTCGCTGCTGGTCAAAGCGGGTCTGGGGCAGTTCAGCCGGGACCTGCTCGTTCTGTTCGGGCTGACCTCGATGACCGTGGCGGCGGTGTTCATTATCCGCCAACTGGACTACAAACGGCTGCTGGCCTACTCGAGTGTCGAGCACATGGGCATTCTGACGCTGGGGGTCG
>DAISIS010000308.1:0-6923 GCA_036821925.1 Pirellulaceae bacterium | reverse complement strand
CCACACGTACCGCACCGGCAGCCGGGCCCCCTGCACGCGCTGCCGTAGCACCGGATCGTCCTGCACGGCTGCCTCGGCCGGACGGAGCAGCCCTTCGGCTTGGGCCAGCATGGCCAGATTCAGGAAGCTGGCAGTCACGGAACTGCCGATCGACAGGTAAATCTTGTGCGCTTCGGCTTCGTCGTGGATCAGCCGGATGTATTCCAGCAGCGGCGGGGCGGCCGCGCCGTAGTAGCCGGTGACGAATTCACGGACCAGCGCCTGGTCATCCAGCTGCGGATTCCACAGCAACTTGGCCAGCACCCACGCCTTCAATTCGGCGAACTCGGCGCCGCGCGTGTTGTACGCGCCTTGCTCGAAGATCCCCCGCACCCCGTGCTGTACGAAAAACCGGATGTTGGGGCCCAGGACGCGCAGGTTCGGATGCGGCTGGATATAGTGGCCGAAGTTAGTGACATAGTCCCAGATGTAGAGGCGATTGCACAGCTTCGACCAGCCACGGATGTCGTCCGCAAACGCCTGATTGGTCTCGGCCGTGAGCGGCTGGGCGAAGTCGCACTCGATGCTGCACAGCCGCACGATGACGTTGGGCAGCGGCTTGACATGCCGTGGCGGCTTGCGTGTGTACTGGTACGCCAACGTGTCGATCGCCACGTGGGGGTAGTGCTTGCCCACCTCCGCTGCCACGTAGTTGACCAGGTGCAACAGCGGCCCGGCGGGAGAACCTTCTTCCTCCTCCAGCTGCTTGCAGGTGGCGCACAGGCAATGGTTGTCACAGTCATTCTGCGACACGGATATGATCTGCGCGGTGGGGTCGTCCTGCAGATACTGCAGGACCTTGGCCGTGATCAGCTTCTTCACCTCTTCGTTCGTCACGCACACCTGGGCGTACCCGTCGAGACGCTGACCGTTGACCTCGCTGAAGTACTCCGGATGCTCCGCAAAATACTCGGCCGGCGGCACCAGAGCGGCGAACGTGTGTACGAAGAACGGCCCGCCGTAACGGATTTTGCCGCCGTGCTGCTCCTGCAATCGTTCGGAGTTGCCGTTGCACTTGTTGCGGGCTGCCCAGTCGCCGTCGAAGGCGTCCGCCCAGAACGACTCGCGATACTCCAGCGGCGGCACGTATCGTACGTGCTGCTCAGGCACTGCCAGGTCGGGAAGGCTCGGGATGGTGCTGGCTTGCGACGACCACCAGCGGCAGCCGACTGTGTCTTCCAGGAACGCATAGACGGCGTAGAGCGTGCCACGCGGGCGGTCGCCGGCCAGCAGCAGATGCTCCCCCACCGTCTCGATCACAAGGCCGTCAGGTGCGAGCCCCTCCAGGTTCAGTTGCGGAGCGACCTGCTGCGCCACGCGGCCCGGTCCGACCACGAGCAGCGGGCCCGCCGGCATGTCCGTCGTCGTCTGCACCGGATACGCCGCCCCCGTCACCTGCTGGAGAAACGCCGCCAGCTCCTGCGCGGCGTGCTGTTCCGCCGCGATCGCTGCCGGATCGACCACGATCACATAACGCGTCTTCCCGCCCTCGGCCAGTCGCAGCGGCCCCGCTGAGGCAGAAGAGAGACACGTCAGCGTCAGCAAGGCCAGCAGGCACAGTGGGGTGCAACGAGACATCGGTGTGGATCTCCATCAGAAGTAAGCCAGAGCAAGTGGAGGCTCCAGCCTACAGCTGACCGCCGGGCCGTTCAATCGGGTGGGGCAGGAAACACAGGTTGCGACAGCGATCGCCCCGCACAACTGTGCCTCGCAAGCTGGCGGCGAGTGACATGTGTGCGTCAACGACAATCCACAACAACAGTCTGCCGTCGGTCTTTCTTCAGGTAGATTGCCTCCGGCAGGAGTGTGGGCTACGTTGGAGGGGTGCTGACCTGCGGCCGGCTGCGGCAGGAATGGGCGCGGGCGGGGGCCCAGGGGCGGGATGGGCACGGAGGCGGTTCTGGTGAGTCTGTTCTCTGACATCGTCGCACGTCATGCCGGTGTTGCCCCCAATGCGTTCCGGAACAACTGACCCGAATGCCCCGTGCGCTGACAGTTGTGATGCGCGCCGCCAGTTCGGGTTGGGCGCCATCTTTGGGATGATGTTCGCGCTCGGGCTGTATCTGGCCTACCTGCGACAGATTGACGCGGCCGCCGCCTTCTATGGCTGCTTGGCGGTCGGCCTGGGGGCCGCGGTGGGCGGTGCGGGCGGTCTGGTTGCAGGGCGGCCGGTCGATGCCAGCTACTGGGCGGCCCTCTGCGCTGCGCTCGGCTATGTGGCCACGGCCGGTGAGGCGACGGAGGGGATCGCCTTTCACTTCGCCTGGGCCAGTGTCGGAGCGGCGGCGGGCACTGGTGCCCATCTGGTCGGTCGCCACCGGCCGGTGTGGAGTGTGTGCGCCGCTGGGGCAGCCGCCGGACTCGCTATGCTGGCCTACCTCTGGGTCAGCCACCAGTCGGTGCTAGCTGAGCAATTCGACGCCATTTGCGCACCGATCGTGGGCGCATTGATCGGTGTGCTGATCGTGATTTTGCAGTTTCTGGAGGCGGACCGCCGATTGCCCCGCTACACAATCGCCACCTGGCTGCTGTGCGCTGTGCTGGTGGGCAACCTGGCTGTGGACTGGATTCTGTACTGACGGCGCCGCGCACCGCCCGGATGCGGAAGCTTGTGGCAGCGCTCAGACCGCCCGCATCGTGCGGGCGGACCCCGACGCCTCGCTGATTGCCGAACGCGGCGCGCCGGAAAAATTTCCCTGTTTTTGCTCTTCGTCTGCAACCGGAAAATCCGATACTATCGCCGCGCGCCAACGTCCGGCACGTCTGCAGGCAAATGGGGTTGTTCAATGAAACTGCGCAATCGTTGGCTCATCCGACTGGCGGCTGGCGCAGCGAGCCTGGTACTGCGGATCTGGCTGGGGACCGTGCGCACACGCATCAAGTCGGCCGATGGGCGGACGCACCCCGCTGATCCGGCGGTGGAACGGTTCATCTACGCGTTCTGGCACGAGTCGCTGCTAGCACCGGCGAAGATCCGCACCAACGTCCGGATCATGATCAGTCAGAGTGCGGACGGGGAGTTCATTGCTCAGGTCTGCCGTCATCTGGGGGTCGGGGTGGTGCGCGGTTCGTCGAGCCGCGATGGAGCCCGAGGGCTCTTGGACATGTTGCGCGAGGGTGGAGCATCGCATCTGGCGCTCACGCCGGACGGGCCGCGGGGACCGCGGCGACGTGTTCAGGCGGGCGTGGTGATGCTGGCGTCGTGCACGGGGCTGCCGCTGGTTCCGGTGGGGGTTGGTTTCACTGGTGCGTGGCGGGCGCGGAGTTGGGATCGCTTTGCCATCCCCTTTCCGTTCACGACGATGCTGGGTGTGCTTGGCGAGCCGATTCGCATCGCGCCGCAGCTGGACCGAGCGGGATTGCAGCGCTGTCGCGCACAGGTGGAGACGGCGCTGTTGGAAGCTACACAAGCTGCCGAGTCATGGGCCGCGCAATTGACCGCGCGGCGGAGCGTCCGGTGTGTCGGGCGCAGCGCGTCTGGACCGGACCGGGCGGTCGTGCCGCCGTGTTAGATAGAGCGTGGGAGCCCGCCGAGCAGTGACACACGTTCACAGAGGAGAGCATCCGCATGGATCGCAAAGAACTGTCCGCCGTGCTGCTGGAAGTGTTGGAAGGCGAAACAGGTGAGAAGTACAGCCATCTGGACGACGGGACGAACCTGCGTGACGGGCTGCATCTCGATTCGCTGGACATGGTGAGCACGATCCTGCAGATCGAAGTGCAACTGCAGGTCCATATCGACAGCAGCGAGCTGGAAAACGTGGCTACGGTGGGGGACCTGTTGGACCTGCTGGAGTCGAAGCTGGCGACGTCCGACGTGCGCCGCGCGGCCTAGGGAGGGGCGTGCCGGAAGCGCCCGATGCGAGCGAGAGGGAACGGACTATGTCGGCCTCTGTACCTTTGGTGGCGTCCGGCAGGGGGGCCCGCGGGTTCGAGTGCACGGTCGCGAACTATGCAGTTGTGGACGTGCCGCTCGAGTCGATTGCGGCGCTGCGCGAGAACCCGGGTTCTGCGGCCGGCCCGCCGCTGCCGCCGCGATTCCTGCGGTATGCGGACGAGCAGACGGTTGTCGGACTGGCGGCGGTCCTGCGCGCGATGGCGCTGCCACCGCTCGTCGGAACCGACTTCACGCACTGGGGCGTGCTGGCCGCGCCCCGCCTGCTGGGCCGTCTGGGCGGTGCTGCCACCTTGAAAAAATTCTCCCAGCAGGGGGCTGCCGCCATCTCGCCGCACGTGATCCCGCAGAATTCGCTGCACGCAATTTCCAGTGCGATCAGTGTGGCGCTGGGCATGCACGGACCGAATTTCGGCATCGGAGGGGGCCCGGAGTCTCTGGACGAAGGGCTGCTGGTGGCCATCACCTGTCTGAGTCGAACGCAGGTGCCCGGCGTGTGGCTGGTGCTCACGCGATGGGACATCGAACCGATTCCCGACGGCCAGGGCGGCAGTCTGTCGCCGGTCAACTGTGGCGCTGTGGCGCTGGCGCTGGTCCCGCGCATGCGGGGTGGCGCATACCTGCGTCTGTCCGCGTCGCGCGCCTCGCATCGGCAGCCCCGCGAGGACCTGGCAACCTGGCTCACCACACGTGCGCCGCTGGGGAACGCCGCCCGCTGGTGCCGGGCCTTGAGTTGGGGTGGTCACATCGAATTCGTCCTGGACGAACAGATCGAGCAACGGAAGGCGGCCTGAGCATGGACGCGCACGTTTGGATTACGGGACTCGGTGCCGTCACTCCGCTGGGCAACGATAGCGAGACGTTCACCGCGAATCTGCTGGCCGGCCGGTCCGGCGTGCGGGCCGGATCCATGTCAGTGCGCGGCGAGGCGATGCCGGTGTCCACTGCGTCGATCGGGACGATCCCGGTGCCGTCGCCTTGGGACGCGTCCGATTTCTCGCAATACAATCGACTGGAACAGCTGTGCCTGGCGTGTACGGTCGAGGCCTTGCACGACGCGGGTATCTGGGACCGCCGCAGCGCCTTGCGGGTGGGCCTGGTGCTGGGGATGGGGGCCGAGCACCTGCGGGTGTGGGAGCTGGACATTCACCAGGGTGGCAATCGGGTCTTCGACCCCAGCCAGGACACGCAGTCCATTGTCCATCGCGTTCACGATGACCTGGAACTGGACGGTCCTGCGGTCGCCGTCGCGGCCGCGGGCGCCAGCAGCGGCATCGCGTTGTCGCTGGGCCGCCAGTGGGTCCAGGCGGGGCTGGTCGACGTCTGCCTGGCGGGCGGGTGCGATCTCATCACGCCGATGGCGTACGCCGGCTTCTACAATCTGCGGGCGCTGTCGCGCAGCCAGGGTGAACCGGACAAGGCGTCACGCCCCTTTGACCGGGACCGTGACGGCTTCGTGATGGGCGAAGGTGGCGTGGTGTTTGTCCTCGAATCGGCACGTCGCGCACGGCTCCGCGGAACGCACGCCTACGCAGAACTGGCCGGCTGCGGCACCACGAGTGACGCGGCTCACATGGTCATTCCGAGCACCGATCCGAGCTCGGCCTGCCGCGCCATCCAGTTGGCGTTGACCGACGCCGGCGTCGACCCGGAGGATGTGGACTATGTCAACGCGCACGCGGCCGGCACGCCGGTCGGGGATCGCGCTGAGTCGCACGCGCTGCAACTGGCGCTCGGCGAGGCGGTGACCCGGGTACCGGTGAGCAGCACCAAGAGCATGACCGGCCACTTGCTGAGCGCCGCGGCCGCCGTGGAAACGCTCGCCTGCATCGCAGCGCTGCAGCAGCAGGCGGTCCCGCCCACCATCAACCTCGACCACCCGGATGCCGAGTGCTGTCTGCGACACGTACCGCACCAGGCCGAGGCACGGCCCGTGCACACCGTGGCCTCGAATTCCTTCGGCTTCGGCGGCAGCAACGTCTGCCTGCTGCTGCGCGCCGCGTGACACTCGATCGCCATCCGAAACCAGAGTGTCTGGATTCGTCCTCTGGTGTGTACCATCCCCACTTGGATCCAGGTCCACGAATCCATTCATGAATCTGCATTCACGAATCTGGACCCTCTGATCGGCTCCCTTTCTGCACCCCACCCCTATTGATCATGCGACGATGCAGCTTGACAGTTCATGGGCGCTCGCATCAAGATAGACCTTACTGGCAAGGGGGCGTTTCCGAGGGTGTGTCTGGGCATAGTTGCGGAAACGCTGAGCCGAAGCTGAGATCCTTCGCAGGCTTGGAGAGGTCGTGGAGTCGGGACGAGGGTAGCGATGAAATCCGGGAAGCTCATACGCGGTTTGACGCTATTGCTCGTTGTTCTCAGTGGGGCCAGTCGCGACTCGAACGCGCAGCCCGTCGCAGGCAGTGTCGACCTCCTTGAATCCATTGACCCGCAGCGCGACGGTGTCGCCGGTACGTGGATGCGTCAGGAGTCCTCAATTACTTCCGTTGGCGGGAACCAGCCGATGCTGGTTCTCCCCGATGCGCCCCCGGCGCAGTATCGTTGGACCGTTGTGTTGGAGCGATTATCGGGTAGCGGCTCGATGAACCTCGTACTTGCTGTTGGCGATCAACAGACCATGTTGGTGCTGGAGGGATTCGACAAGCAATGCAGCGGATTGAATCTGGTGTCGGGCCTGTCCGCCGATCGCAATGCGACAACTACGATTGGTCCCATCTTCCGTAGCGGCACTCCGACGACCATCGTGTGCACTGTGCGTCCGACGGACATTACCGTGCAATGCAACGACAAAACGATTATCCACTGGGTCGGTTCATCAAGCCAGCTTTCGCTGGATCGTCGTTTTTGGAGTGCGGTTCCCGCGAATCGACTTGCGGTAAGTGCCTTCGGGACCGATGTGCGTGTCCGCATCAGCAAGATGACGCTGGAACGGTTGGGAAAAGAAGTCGATGCGACGGCCAGGTTGGTGCCT
>DAISIS010000307.1:0-6928 GCA_036821925.1 Pirellulaceae bacterium | reverse complement strand
CGCTCTTGGCAATCTCTTCCGGCCGCGTTACGTTCTGGATCACCCGCGCCCGCGAATCGACTTTCTTCCAGTCGCCCTGCGCGGCTGCCTCCGCCGCCTGCTCCAGAAGCTGATTGACGTCCACACTGGAGCGTTTCATCGTGGCGGTCAGGGGCGTCAGGACCTGTCGGGCGGCAGCCAGCGTGTCGGCGATCGCCGGATCCTGTGTCTTGGCCTGGGTCAGCAGCCACTCCGTGATCAGGTAGATGTTGCGCGGATTGGCCGCATATGCCTAGCGGAGCGCCGACTTGGCACGTTCACTGGGCTCCGTGTCCCGCGGCCGGCTCGCCGCGCGCGACAGGGCCAGCCAGAACACGGCATTCTCGGGCTCCAGCTGCGTGGCACGCTCGAGCAGCATCACCGCCTTCTCGCGCGCCTCGTCCGTGGCGCCCAGCGGATTCGTGGCGTCGGGTACCATTTCCACACTCGCCGCAATCCAGTGCGCCACGGCCGAGTCCGGATCGAAGTCAAGCAGCCGCTGCGCCGCCTCGCGCGCCTGCTCCCGTCGCACTGCCACATCGGTCGGGGCATCTTTGAGCAACAATAGACGCGCGATGGCCAGATTCTGCAGCGGCAGCCGCTCACCAGGAACCTGGACCGCCAGCCGGGCAAACCCGTCTGCCGCAACATCCACCCCCGACGCCGTCTTGCCGTCCACTTCCACCGGAGTCGGACCGTTCTCCAGATGGCCCAGCGATACGTCCTTCAGCTCGGTCAGCTGCCGGACGTCATCCGGCGTCAGGCGCGAGGGCGCCGAATCGGGCGCCTGGGATTTGGCCGCCGCGGTCTCATCCACCGCTGCCACTTCGTCGCGGGGCTGCAGCTCGCCCTCATCGCGCGGCCGGTAGACATAGAAGCCAATCAGAGCCCCCACGACGACCATGAAGAGAAACAACCGAATACGCCCCTTCTGGGGCGCGCTCTTGGATGCCGCGTCATTCATAAATCACAACCGTGCTGAAACAGACTTCCTGTCGGACACCATGAAGCAGCCGTGACGAGAACCGGTCGACGCCAGACCGCGCTTCGCTCCACGCGCGAACGTGCTTCCGCCGAGCGACAGCCAAATACCGACTGGCATCCCGCGTCGATTCCGGTCTCGGGGCGACTCAGCACCGATTGTTCCCCGAATGGGCGAAATTGCAACCCCGGGGACCGATGCGGGGCTACCCGGATACTGCGGCGCATTCCGAACGTGCGCCACTCCCGGGCCGGATTGCGGGTCTTCGCAGATACCCCGCGTTCGGGCGACCGTGGGCACCTCAACCGGTGCGGTCCCTACGCCCGCGTCCCCCAGCTGGTGCCAAAGTGCGGCCGGATCGTCCGAGTTTGACGATCAACCAGCTTGGCGCGGTCAGCGAAGCGGCAGCAGTACGTGACAAACGGCTCGTGATCGCCGGCCAGGTCGTCCGATGAGACAGGCAGACCCAATTCGCCGAGGACGACATGCGCGCCGAGCATGAACGTCTCATGGATCGGCACACGAGGGAACGGACTTCCCGGCACGCAATGCAAATCTGTGGGGTGACCGATCGCCAGTGAGTTGGCTCGCGGCCCCCGACGCGCTGGAGGAATCCCATGTCCGAGTCCTCAAAAACCCCCACCGAACGATCGGTCAGCGACCGATCGTCGACCGCAGACGCGGCGGCGGTGCGCGCCCGGCTGCTGCGGATGATTGTGCAGAACGAAGAAGCGCGAAAGCCCAAACCGCAATGACTGCGGCGCTGCCTGCGACAGGCTGCCCGGCGACTGCCGCGGTGCAGCCCCGATTCCGGCGCCTGATGGCCGGCGGCGGCGATCAGGGCAGACACGACCGCCACCGCATCGAGCCCGCGGCAGCGGCCTGTGCCGTCTTGTTGCTGCTGATGGTTCCCAGGGCCGCGGCTGCGGCCCGCTGGCCCTGGTCTCTGCCCGATCCGGCCCCGCAACAGCCACACCCGGCCGTCGTGCGGGTCATCGCACAGGAACGCGACGGAATCGCGGCAGGTTCTGGAACGCTGGTCGATGTGCGCGATCAGTTTGGTCTGGTCGTCACCAACTGGCACGTCGTGCGCGACGCCACGGGCCCGGTGAATGTGGTTTTCCCGGACGGATTCCGCTCCGCGGCCCGCGTCCTGCAGGTCGACCGCGACTGGGACCTGGCAGCGCTGCTGATCTGGCGTCCCAATGTGACGGCCGTGCCGCTGGCGCCGGAGGCACCCCGACCGGGCGACGCGCTGACCATCGCCGGATACGGACCTGGGATCTACCGCGCGGTGGCCGGACGGTGCACGCAGTACGTGGCGCCCAGTACGCATCATCCGTACGAGATGGTCGAGGTATCCACCATGGCGCGCGAAGGAGATTCGGGAGGTCCGATCTTCAACGAACGCGGCGAGTTGGCGGGCGTCTTGTTCGGCTCGGGGGGCGGGACCACGGCCGGCAGCTACGCCGGTCGCGTGCGTGAATTCCTCAAGTCAGCCTGGACCCCGACGCAGCCGGCCGAATACCCGCAGGCGCTGGCCGCGGCGCACCCCGGCCCGACCGCCCGAGAGGGACTGCGACGCCTGCCGCCGGCCGACACGCCAGACCCGGCCCCGGCCGAGAACGTCGTGCAGGCCGACGATGGCGCGCCGGCCGACAGCTTCGTGCAGCCCGACGAGGTCGTGCAAATGCAAATGGTCCCGCTGCCGGAGCCCGCAGCCAGCTGGCCGCCCGTCCCTTCGGATCTGGTCAAGACCTCCCCCGACACGCTGCTCGACCCGGATTTGCCAGCGGTCCAGACGGCGTCGCTCTCCTGGGAAGAATTCGCCGGCCAGACCATCTTCCAGCAGGTCAAGACAGTCCTCGCCATCGTCGGTCTGGCCGCGATATTCCTGCAGCTCACGCGACTCTCGCAACCCAGTTCCTGATCATCAGCTCGCCATCGGCGGCTAGAACGCGTACTTGCACATCCAGTTGACAACTACGGAATTGCCCTGTTCGGTGGGCCCGAGCTGGTTGGCCGGGATCAACCCTGTGCGCTGTTCGACGTAAGACGTCTTCCAATAGGCCAGTTCAAAGCCCATGGTGAATTTCTTGGTGATGTCGTACATCAGGTTGGTGAATACGAAGCTGTTGAATGACCGCCCGACCATCAGGTCGCGATCGTTGGGGTCGTCCACACCGTACCCGGTGTGGCTGTGAAGCTGCGGCGTGAGGAAATACCAGAACTCGACCCAGCCACCACACGCCCGGATAGCCACGCGTTTGCAGCCGCAGACCCCCTGCCCGATGCCACCGAGGAACGGGCTGAGGTTGGCCCCCGTAAAAAGTTCACCCTGGAACCCGCAGTGCTCGTTGAGGGGCGCCTTCAGGTCGGCGTTGAGCGACCAGGAGCGGAACGAGCGGTCGTCTTCGGGCGGCAGGAGCAGGGGGCCGGGGCCGGCAGACCGGAAATCGAACTCCGTGCGCCCGATATGCCCCGACACACCGAACTCCAGCGGCCGTCCGTCCTTGCCGCGGTCGCCCAGTTTCCAGCCCACGCGCGACTCGATCACCGGCCAGCTGTCCGACTCGCGGTCCGTCGTGCCGCTGGTCGAGAAGTCCGGCACGATGTCGTGGTTGAGCGACATCGTGAGGATCCCCAGCACGGTGGGGGAGAAGTCCAGATAGCGATCCCAGCGGAACTGGGGGCGACGGTAGCCGATGTTACCGCCCATCCAACCGACCGAATAGCTGCACGTATTGGGCATCAACGGCGACATGGCGTCCCAGGTCTGTCCGACAAGCATGCGCCAGTACTCGTTCTTCACTTCCCAGTACATGTGCCGGATCTGCACACCAGCCTGGTTTTCGTTGATGTACTGGCCGAAGAAATCCAGTTCGAACTGGCCGCCGGAGCTCGCTCCGCCGAACAGGGGCACGTCCGGCCCCGTGACGTTGAACCCGACCCGCGTGCGGCGGGCGTCGATCGTAAACGCCGGCTCACCTTCCGCCTCCGGCGACGGTACGTACAGCGTGTAGGCCCCCGGAAACGTGCGTTCAGTGGCGTAGATCATGTCGGCCCAGAGTGCCCCGTAAGGCACCCACTTGTACTCGCCGATCTTCCACGGCTCGAGCGCCTTGAGCTTCTCGGCGCTGATCAGCACGTAGTCGTCGGCCAACGGCTTGGTTGACACAGCTTGCGTGGCGGTCGGCGGCAGCGGCAGCTCAACGTTCGCAGCCGCCGGTACCACCGAGGTGGATGGCGTGTAATAGGGCGTGGCCTCCCACGACGACGCCTGCCCCACAAAAGAATCCTGCCCGAATGACGTGGCGGGCAAAAACCACGCAACCAGGAGTGCCCCTACGACCGATAATTGTTGCCAGGATGTCATACGACCACCAACGCTTTCCTGCAAGGTGAGCTGCCAGGTCAGATCGACATATCGACGGCCCATGGCGTGCTGGAACAAATCAATACGCCCCCCATGAGCGCTTCATCGCCCTCCAGGCGCACGGACGGCATTGCCCCGACCAGCGGAGTGAGTCCAATAATCGTTACCATCGGACTGTCCGGGTGCGCAACTTGACAGCATGCCGCGCTCGTCGCCCGAATCCCGCCTCCCGTCGGCCTGAGACGCCGCCGGCGGAGCGCTGGCCCCCACCCATATGAGGACGCTCGGACCCGACGGACTGGCCCGCCAGGTTCCACCCGGCGTGCACCGCGTCCGCATCTGGCGCACAGGTGGCCACCTCGTCCCCCCGCCACTTTCTCGTGGCCTCGTGGCGGCTCAGCAGCTGCTGCGCAGGCAGTTTCCCGGTCCATCACGATTTCCCATTGCTCGACAAACAGGGGGCCGAGGCGGTATGATGACACACGGAGAGATAGGCAGGAGCGCGAGGAGAACTCAACCATGGCCAACGGATCCGACACCCACATCGGGCGCGCGGATAGCGACACACTTTGCCTGGGAGTTTCCCCGGGTCAGAGTGTGCGCATCGCGGCAGGCTTGATGGAGGGTGCCCAGGCGGTTGTCGTGCAGCAGCGGACGCAAGGGCGCGTCCTGGTACGGTTGCACGGCGGGGTATACGTCGAGATTCAGCAATACTGCCTGGAGCGAATCAGGAAGAAGTTCAAGAAGTGATCATGATGAGAGACAAACGGCAATACGTCCGCCCCCCCACAGCCGATCAGCCACAGGCGAAGCCGGTCCGGTTTTCCGAATTCGACGGGCAGAGGATGGCCGTGTTGATGCGCCGCGGTCGCGAACGCATCGTGCTGCGAGGTACCGCGACGTTCGTGCGCGATGATTCGGTCGGCAACACGCTGACGATCCGCCTGGACAAGGACGAACCGGGCCATCCGGTGCTCGTCATCTCCGAGAAAGAATGGGACGGACGCATTGTCCCCGATTTTCACCACGGCTGCGACTTCTGTGTGGTCGTCGGCTAGGCGCTGCCGGGCCAGTCGAGACTGACGCGCCAGCAGCGCGCAGGGCAGTGGCCGCGGGGGCCAGGCACGGGCTCACGTCACAACCGGACTACGTCGCCTTCAGGAACCGGGTGTGGCGAAAGCCGCGTTTCAGATTGTCCCACATCCGACTGGCGCGTCGGCGAACCGACGCCAGGTACGGTTCTCTGACAGACGGCGAGAAGGACACATATTCCGACCAGATACACTCGCCATTGATCCGATAGACGACCTTCTTACCAAAGGGGGTCGATGCCAGCGACTTGGTGACCACGGTACCGCTCCTGAACCCTCGAGACCGCACCTCTTCGAGCACTGAGCGCGTCCTGCTGACGTTAGATCTCCATAGCATCACCTATCATCGACCGCCGCGCAGGATGACACCACTTTTCCGAACTGGTGCGGTTTGTGCCTGCCGGCCCGATTGGGCCGCCTGCTCCGGATCCAACGGGTGTGTCGTCTGACGGCGCACCGGCACTGCCGCCAGCCGCGTGGCGGGATGCCATCAAGGTGTCCGGTCGTTCTCTCCTCCTCGCGCCGCCAGATCGATATAATGCTTCACGAGTTCGTCGTGGCGGTCGATGAAGGCGCTGCGGTTGGCGGATGTCGACGGGAGCTACCAGGAGCAGGTTGACGCTTAATGATGAGATCAGGCATGCAAGCAATTGATCGTCCTTCCCGTCGTGTGTTTCTGCACGCGACGGCGGCGGCTGTGGCGGCGTGCGCCACGCCCACAGCCGGGCATTCGATGTCCGGCGCAGATGCGCCGGCCCCGGCGCGCCCCCTGCGGCTGGGCGCGCCGGTGTTTGACGCCCCCGCAGATCCCGAGCAGTTGGCGCTGGCTCATCGCCAGCTTCGGATGCGGGCGGCGTACTGCCCGGAGGTGGCACTGACGGACGCCCCCCGCATCGCCGCGATCGAGCGGGCGTTCGCGAAACATGACGTCGTCATCGCCGAGGTCGGCCGCTGGAAGAACCTGCTGGATACCGATCCGGCCGAGCGGCAGCAGAATCTGCAGTTCGTCACCGACGGGCTGGCACTGGCTGACGAAATCGGTGCACGCTGCTGCGTCGACATTGCCGGCTCGTATTCCGAGGAGTCCTGGTTCGGTCCGCACCCGCAGAACCTGTCGGCGGAGTTCTTCGAGGCCGCCGTGGAGAACGCCCGGAAGATCATCGACGCGGTGCAGCCCCGGCGCGCGAAATTCTGCTACGAGATGATGGGCTGGGCGCTGCCGGACAGCCCCGACAGCTACCTGCAGTTGATCCGGGCGATCGACCGCCCGGCGTTCGGGGTGCACCTGGACCCGTGCAATCTGATCAACAGCCCGGTCCACTTCTACCGCAACACCGAGCTGCTCAACGAGTGCTTCGATAAGCTCGGGGGCTGGATCGTCAGCTGCCACGCCAAGGATGTGGCTTGGAACATCGACGTCCAGCTGCATTTCCAGGAGGTCGTGCCAGGCACCGGCAAGCT
>DAISIS010000306.1:0-6931 GCA_036821925.1 Pirellulaceae bacterium | reverse complement strand
GGCGTTCTTCCAGCGCGGGGGGCGTGTGGTCGGCGAGTTCCTGCTCCACCCGTGCGACCGGGCTGTCCTTGCCGAGCGCTGCGGCGTACTGGTTGTTCGCATCGCGCAGGGCGTCGACCAGCTTGCGCCGTTCGGCCAGCCGGGCCAGCAGATCGCGCAGTTCTTTCTCATTGCGCACGCCGGCGTGGGCGATGATCGCACGGCGTTCGGCCTGGCATTTCTTGAGTTCGGCGGCGAGCTGGCGGATCTGGCGGCGCGTCTGCCGGTCCTCCTGCCGCAACTGCTGCCGGCGTTCGTAGAGTGTCTGCTGTTCGGCCAGGGCGGCGGCCAGGCGTTGCAGCTGCACCTGGGGATCGGGACTGGAGTAGTTCAGCGCGACCTTTTCGACCAGCTGGTTGATGCGTGTGGTGAGCGTCTGGAATTCGCGTTCGCGCACGCTGAGTTCCTCGCGGCGGTTGTCCAGTTCGTGGCGCGACTGGAGCACCTGGCGCGTGCCATCGGCCAGCTGCTTGACCTCCTGCGGTGACATGTCTTCGGGCAGGTGCAGCTGCCGCAGCGCGGTGCGCCAGCGTGTTCGGGCTTCCTTGACCGCCCCTTCCAGCTGCTCGACCCGCCGCTGGGCGGCCAGCGCGCGTTGCCGCGTGGCCTGCAGGTTGGCTTCCAGCGGCAGCAATTCCTCCAGTCGCGTCAACTCTTTCTCGGCCGCCGCCAGCCGCACGTCCAGGGTGCCGCTGCTGCGCGGCAGCTGGGCGTCGAGCTCGGTCTGCTCCTGGCGCGCCTGCCGGAGCTGTGACTTGAGCGTTTCCAGCTGGCTGTCACACCCCTCCAGTTCCCGCGCCGCGGCATGTTCCAGGGTGACCTTGCCCACGACGGCGGCCAGCCAGCCGCACAAACCCAGCGCGGCCATCGGCCAGCCCAGCAGCGCGGCCTGCGACCACACCAGCCCGCCGACCAGCAGGGCGGCACCCACGACGAAGGGCACACCGAGCCAGGCCAACGTCGGCGGCGCCAGGACCTGTTCTTCGAGCAGCTCCCGGTGCTCACGCTGGACACCGGTCCACTGCCGCGACAGCTGTTCGAGCCGCGCGTCGAGCTGCACACGGCGCCGCAGCCGGCTGACCGCCGAACCGGCCACTTCCACCGCCTCGGTCAGGCTGTCATGGCCGCGGTCCAGCAGCGACGTCTCGACCTGGGCAGTCAGTTCGGCCAGTTCCCGTTGGGCCGCCTCGTGTTCGGCTTGCGTCTCCTTGAGCCGCTGCATTTCCTCGCGCACCGCCCGCGCAGGACGCTGGAGCGCGGCCAGCGTGCGGGGGGACAGCTCCGGCAGCTGTTGGCGCCCCGCGTCGCCGCGCAGCCCCAGTTTGCCCGACGAGGCGGTCAGGCGCGTCTCCAGACCATGCGTCTCGATCCGCGTCTGGTCGACTTGCGACTGGAGCGTTGCCAGCCACGGCCCCAGCTCCACCAGCGCTTCGATGTGGGGCGCCTGGGCCCACAGCGCGCGATTGATGGGCTGCCCCGCGACTTCGCGCCGGAACTCCCGCCGCCGGCGCTGCAGCTCCGCCACCTCCCGCTCGTACTGCGCCGCCTCCTCCCGCAGGGACTCCAGCCGTTTGAGCGCCGTGTCCGGCACGTCGCGCAGCTGGCCGATGGCGTCCAGCTGCTGGCGGAGCGTGCGGCGGGTGGACCACAGGTCGCGGACGCGGAGCGCGATGTCCAGCACCTTGAGTTCCTGGTCCCACGCGCCGGTGCGCTGCTCCAACTCGCGCGCTTCCGTGTCCAGCTGGGCAATGTGCGTCTGCAGTTCGACCCATTGCTGACCCTCGTGCGACACGGCTGCGATCCGCGTCTCCAGTTGCGTGCGGCGCTGCATCAGCGCCGGTATGTGACTGGCGTCGTCCTGCGGATCGAACAGCGACCGCCGCACGGCACTCAGGTCCCGCATGACGTCGATCAGGGACACGCGGTCCAGTCCGGTCGTCAGCTTGTAGAGCAGGTCAGCCGCTTTGGTGTCGTCGAGGGTGCCGAGCTCCTGCAGCTCGCGCAGGCCGACGGCGAACACATTGCTGAACGTGGCTTCGTCGACGCCAGCCAGCAGGTGGCTGAGCAACGAAACCGATACGTGGGTGCCGTCCGCCGACTGCACGCGCAGCTCTTCTTCCTCGTCCGGCTGGCCCGGACGATCCAGGTGCCGCTGGATCTGCAGCGCTCCGTGCGTGGCATGCAGATCCAGCGAGCCGCCGGCGCGGCCGCCGTGGACGGGGGGCAGGTAGCGCCCGCGCCGTTCCGGCGAGAAGCCGTAGAACATGGTGCGGACGAACTGCATCAAGGTCGTCTTGCCGGTCTCGTTGGCGCCAAACACGATGGTCACGCGATGAGACAGCGTCTGCAGATCGAGCCCGGTCCAGACGCCGAATCCGTCCACGTGTAGGTTGTTGACTTTCATCGAGCTTTGTCTCCGCCGTCAACTGCCACGGGCCCTGCCCGCGCGACATGCCACGCCATCTCCTGGCTCGGACGGCACGCTAGACCGTCTTTTCGCCACGCAACAGTGCGGCCCCCATTTCAGCTGCCTCCTGCAGCACCTGCGCACGTACGGTTGGATCCGACAGATCCGCCACCCACTGCATCTCCGGCGCACCGGCGCCGAGCGCGCTCACCGCACTCAAATCCGCGGGCCGCGGGGTATCTTGCAGCTGCCGGATCGCCCGCAGGTAGTCACCCAGCAGCGTGTCTTCCTTGTAGGACGCGGCCGTGATGCGATCGGGAATCTCCACGTCCACCGCCAGCGGCCAGCAGGGATCGGACTGGCTGGCCGCCTGCTTCCGCAGCCACTTGTCGGTCCGCTCGCGCAGCTCCCGCCAGACCGCCGGATCCTCCGCCACGTCGGTCGCCACCAGCGTCCAGCGCGTCAGCAGCGGGCCGCTCGGCTGCTGCGCGCGCAGATCCTGCATCCGTTCCGCCAGCTTCTGCTCCAGGTCCTCCCACGCGGCGCCCGAGGACACCAGCACGCGTTCATGCTGCCAGCGCGCCGCCTCGCACGACACGAACCGCAGACGCACCTGCCGCGATGCCAGGATGTCCACGATGGTGCAGCCGTGCGGGCCCACCGCCACCGGCCGCCGTCCCTGCGGCGTGCCCGGATAGTGCACCGTGTGCGGCTCCGCGGCCAGCGTCTTGCGCTCGTTGCGACCTCCCAGCGCCCAGTAGTCGATCGGCTGCATCGCCAGCGCAGCACCGTCCGCCTCACCACACGTGACAGCCACCAGAAACGACTCGCGGGCCTCCACGAAGAAATCCGACGCCCGGATCGCCGCACTCTCACCCCCGCTGCGCCCCACCACGGTCAACGGGAACTTGAGCTCCTTCTCCAACGCCAGCGTGTCTACCGCCGCCGCATGGAAATGATGCACCGACGGCGGCAATGCTATCGACGCCGGCCACTGGCCACCACCGTCCCGCACGCCGCCCGCCCAACAGACCGTCACACCATGACCCGCGAGCCGGGCCAACTGGTCACGCACGAAACAGATCGCGCGCGGATGCGGCGCAACAAGGTCCAACAGGTTGCCCGACAACACGACCAGCTTCACCTGCTCCTGAATCGCCGCGTCAAAGACGCGCTCCGCCGCCACGTAGGGCGCGTCAATCATCCACCGGCTGATCGCATCGGGAACCTCCGCTACACCGTGCAGGGGAGTATCCAGCTGGAAGTCGGCCGCATGCAAGAAGCGAAATAACAGGTCAGACATCGGCACCTCCTTGCACCCGAACTTCCCCTCGGCCCGGCCGTCGACCACGACCCGGTACATGCCATCACACCGCGCGGCCCGTACCGCAGTCGCCCATCCTGAAGACGCGTGTTAGCTGCGTAGTTTAGCTCAGGCAGGAAATTGCGAAAATGGCGATTTGGCGCCGAACAAGGTGAGACGGATGGCTGAGGCAAAACTGGGGGGTCTAGAGAATTTCGGGCAGCCCCAAATGGCCGATTTGCGTGCTAGCAGACGGTGAACTGCAACCGCCTGCCCGCCGGACGGCCAACGGAACGAGTGATCGGGGGTTCCCGGCGCCCAACGCTCGCTTCGCCCCCCGGCATCGTCGTGCCGGCCGGTGGATTCGGCTACGATAGGTCCGATGCCCTCAAGGAGACCGCGATGAACACGATGCGTGGCTGGTGTGGCCTGGTGGCCTGCGTTTGTCTGTGCAGTCCGTCGGTGGTTGCTCAGGGTCTGGTTCCTGATCCTTCCAGTGACGAGTCGCAGCCGAGGGACCGCGGAGGGCAGGTGCTGACCATTACATCGTTTGAGGACAAGAACAAGAATCCGTTCAGTGGCGGAGAAGTTGTCGCACAGCACGCGACTGACGGATCCAAGGCCCTGCGCATCGACCGGGGCTACGCCATATACGACGCCCCCCAGGACTGGACGGGCTATGACTACCTTCAGCTGGATGTCCACACGGACGCCGACGAACCGCTCAACCTGTATGTCGAGGTTCGCGACACGTCGACGACGGACTACTGGACCCGCGTCAACTACAACACGGTGGTGCCGCCGGGTTCGAGCACGTTGATCATCCCGACCGCGCTCTACGTCGGCGAGAAGTCGCGTCCGGGGCGACCGTTGATTCTCCACGGGATTGAGCGGATGGTCTTCTCGCTTGGGGACCATCCGGCCGCGCCCCTGTACATCGACAATGTGCGGCTGACGCGTGACGCGCAGGCCGCTGCGGCGCGTTTTGGAGGGCTCTGGGCATTTGATGTCGGATCGGCGACGAGTCCGCTGATGGAAGGCTTCACGCGTCTGGACGAGAGCAAGTTGTACGACGCCGGACGCGGCTATGGCTGGCAGCACGCGCGGTTCTGGCGCACGTTCGATGCATTGCAGCCCGATCCGCTGTATCAGGACTTCATCTGCGTCGAACAGGGGGGGTTAGCGCTGGACGTGCCCAATGGCCGGTACCACGTACTGGTCAATCTGGACTCGCCGTCGGGATTCTGGGGCGAGTACCAGACATACCGGCGGCGGGCCGTGGTGCTGGAAGGGCAGGAGCATGCCAACACGCGGGACTTCGCGTCGTTTCTGGCGCGTTACTACCGATTCTGGGATGTCGAGGATCTACCGGGGGACAACACGTTCGACAAGTACCAGGAGCCCTATTTTCAGGAGCAGGAATACGACGTGGAGGTCCGCGACGGGCAGCTGAACATCGAGTTCCGTGGCGAGAACTGGGGCTGTTGTGTCTCGGCCATCATTGTCTATCCGCTGTCCAAGGCCGCGGACGGCAAGCGGTTTCTGGAGTTCGTGCAAGCGCGCCGGCGGTTTCATTTCGACAACTATTTCAAACGTGTGTTGCGTGCGCCGAGTGGCGTGCCGCAGGAGCTATCGCCAGCGGATCGCGAGGCCGGGGTAATCGTCTTCTCCCGCGACTGGATGCGCGACGTGTGCTACCACGATTGGCCGCTGCCCGGCGAACGTGTGTCGCACCTGACGGGGTCGGCCTTTGCGGGCGAGTACGAGCCGGTGACGTGGTCGGTGCGGCCGCTGCACGACATAGGTCGCGTGGAGGTGATGTGCAGCGACCTGGCTGGTCCGGCCGGATCGACGATCCCCGCGTCGTCGATTGACGTCGGCTATGTGCAGTACCGCGTGTCCCGCGTCACCATGGAAGGAACCGTCTATACCATCGCCCCACGTTTCATCGTACCCCGCCGCGACCTGGCCATGCCCGCAGAGATCACACGCCGGTTCTGGCTGACGGTGCGAGTGCCGGCCGAGGCCCGGCCGGGGGTTTACCGGGGCCGGGTCACGCTCGCGCGGTCGGGGGGCAGCCTGGTGGAACTGCCGCTGGAATTCACCGTGCACGCCGGCACGCTCGACGCCGTCGACATTCCGGTCGGACCGTGGGGTCACTCCATCGATCTGCCGTGGGCGGGACCGGAAGCGGAGGCGTGGAACGGCCGCTTGATCGCCAAATCGCTCGCGAAACTCCGCGAGTACGGCTTCACGACAGCCAGCGGTCTGCCGCGGATCGCCTACCAGGGTATCCGGGCAGGGCAGCCCGCCTTCGATTTCACGGCCGGCGACCGGCAGATGCAGGCCTTTCGCGACGCCGGGTTCTCCATGCCCGTCGTCAGCTACTGCCCGCTGCCAGGCCTGAACACCTACTTCCGCGACGAAACAGCGCTGCAGGCCGCGGGGATGAGCGACTACAGCCAGTTCCTGCGCGCGTTGTTCTCGACCGTGCAGGCACACGCGGACCAGGCCGCCTGGCTCCCGGTCTACTGGAACATCGGTGACGAGCCGATTGGCGACGCGCTGACGCGAAGCGCCGAAAACGCGGAGGCCTATCGCCAGGCTTTCCCCAGCGGACCGCCGCTGTTCACCGCCGCCAGCTCCTTCGCCGGCTCCGATGCGGCGGATCCGCATTTCCGTCTGTCTCGCGCGCTGCACGTCGCCAACTGGAATCTGCACGATGAAGCGTCGGTCAAGCTGCTGCACGACGCCGGTGGCCAGTGGGCGTTCTACAACGGCGGGAACCGCTGGACGTTCGGCGTCTACATGTACAAGGCGGCCCGCCAGTTCGACATGCAGTTCCGTCTTTCCTGGCACTGGAACGCCACCGCCGGCGACCCGTACTATGCGCTGGATTGCCGTGAAGATGACTATGCCTGGTGCCAGGCCAGTCCGCAGGGCGCGCTGATCCCGTCCGTGCACTTCGAGCAGCTCCGGGAGGGACTTGACGATTACCGGCGTCTGGCCACCTTGGCGCGGCTGGCCGGACAGCGTGCGGCGACGCCGGCCGGGCAGGACGCTCAACAGCTGGTGGCGCGCGTCGTGGGGTCGTTCCGGCTGGGAGATCGCGAACTGACCGGCTGGCCGAGCTTCGCCGCATTGCGTGCGGAACTGGACGCCGCGATCAACCGGCTGCGTGC
>DAISIS010000305.1:0-6962 GCA_036821925.1 Pirellulaceae bacterium | reverse complement strand
GCCCGCCGGCGGGCCTACATCAAGAGCCTGCCGAGCGACGAGGCGCTGGACGCCGTAGACCGGATCTGCCGGGAGTGCGGCGTGGGGCCGCTTGACAACCCGGTTCTGACCTGTCACGAACTGCGACAGTTGGCTGCCGACGGCGTGACACTCGGCGCGCATACCCAGACCCACCCCCTGCTCAATCGCGTGCCGCTGGACCGGGCACGCGCCGAGACGGTTGGATCGTGGCGCGATCTCCAGCGTGAAGTCGGCCCCACGCCCCGCGTGCTGGCCTACCCGGCCGGCGGTTTTGATCAGGCCGTCACCGAGATGCTCCGCGCGGAAGGCTTCACGCTGGCGTTCACCATGCAGCGCGGTCTGAACGATACGACGCAGTGCGATCCGTTGCGGGTGCGGCGCATCTACGTCGGACGCCGCACGACGCTCCCGCTGCTGCGCGCTCAACTTCTGCCGTGGCTTCGCCACTTCCAGTCCGCCGGGCGCTAGACCTTCAGCGCTGCCGGCATCTCGCGCACCCGCCGCCGGCGCCAGGCCGCGCCCCGGCTCGCCGCCCCCGCCGCACGTCCCGCGCAAAATCCGGACAGTTATTTTTGAATGATGTTGACGCGCGGGCGCGGGTCGGGTAGATTACGGTCCTCGTCGTCGGTGTTCCCGCACCGCCGGGGCGGTCACACGACCGGCACCCCCTGTGCGGTGCGGGATGGAGCACCTGCACGAAAGGCAGTCACGTTTGCTGCCGCTCCGTACAGTCACGTTTGCTGTTGCTGTGAATAGTCATGAGTGCTGTTCGCCTGTGCCAGGCTGCGCGCCAGGAGTGCTGCCTCGGCCGATATCCGCTGCCGCCCCGCGCGCGTGGGGGGGCAGCGCGGCCATGCCCATCTGGCCTCTTCCGGGCGGCCCGCCAGGGGTGCTGCTCGTCTCCCATGACAGCCTGCTTCGGCATTTGTCCCGTCGACTGTTTGCGGTGTGGTGGCGCTGCCGGTCCACCTCCAGTTTCTAGCCATAGGGGCAACGCTCATGTTGTGGAAACGTCGTACCACCGCTCATCACGAACCGTCAGGCACGCGGCAGGTGACTGCCAGGACTCCGCGCGCGCAGCGCCGTCGGCGCGCGCAACGCGCCGGGCGGCTGCGGCGGTTTGAATCATTAGAAGACCGCCGGCTGCTGGCGGGGATCTGGCTGACGCATGACGAGATCATGGCGTTGCCGACCAGTGGTCCCGGGTGGGAGGCCGTCTACTCGGCTGCCCGGGCGCCGCTCGGGACGCACGACATCAGCAACCAGGACAGCAACACGGATGTCTACACGCTGGCCAAAGCCATCGTCGGCGTACGACTGGGCGACCAGGCGATGCTCAGCGCTGCGCGGCAGGGCGTGATGGACGCGATCGACACGGAGGACGGGGGGCGGACCCTGGCGCTGGCGCGCAATCTGGTGTCGTACGTGATTGCGGCGGACATCGCCGGGTTGGACGCCGCACAGGACACGGTGTTTCGCGCCTGGCTGCGCGAGACGTTGACCGAGAATCTCAGCGGCCGGACGCTGGTCAACACGCACGAGGACCGGCCGAACAACTGGGGCACGCATGCGGGGGCATCGCGCGCCGCGGTCGCAGCTTATCTGGGCGATACGGCCGAGCTGGAACGTACGGCCACTGTCTTTCGCGGGTACCTGGGGGACCGCAGCGCCTACGCCGGCTTCACCTACGGCGACGATCTCACGTGGCAGGCGGATGCCGCCCACCCGGTCGGGATCAATCCGGTGGGGGCGACCAAGAACGGCCATTCCATCGATGGTGTCATGCCGGACGACATGCGCCGCGGCGGTTCGTTCCAGTGGCCGCCGGCGGAGACCGGTTATCCGTGGGAGGGGATGCAGGGGGCCGTCGTGCAGGCCGAAATCCTCTACCGGCAAGGCTACGATGCCTGGAACTGGCAGGACCAGGCGCTGCTGCGCTCCGCACGCTTCCTGTATGCAATTGGCTGGGAGGCGCAGGCAGACGACCTCTGGCAAACCTACCTGATCAACGCCCGCTACGGCACGGACTACGCCGAGAGTTCCTCGGCCACGTTCGGCAAGAACATGGGATGGACATCCTGGACGCATCAGGTTGACGGAGGCACCCAGACGAATCAGCCGCCGTCGGTCAACGCCGGCAGCGACCAGTCGGTACTGGTCACGTCGGTGGCGAACCTGGACGGGACGGTCCGCGACGATGGGCTGCCCGGTCCGCTGACCACGACCTGGACGAAGACCAGTGGTCCGGGCACGGTCCAGTTCGCCAACGCCGCGGCGGTCGACACGACGGCCAGCTTCAGCGCGGCGGGGACCTATGTCTTGCGGCTGGCAGCGAGCGACGGAAACTTGTCAGCGTGGGATGAACTGACCGTGGTCGTCACCACCGAGGTCACGAATCAGCCGCCGTCGGTCAACGCCGGCAGCGACCAGTCGGTACTGGTCACGTCGGTGGCGAACCTGGACGGGACGGTCCGCGACGATGGGCTGCCCGGTCCGCTGACCACGACCTGGACGAAGACCAGTGGTCCGGGCACGGTCCAGTTCGCCAACGCCGCGGCGGTCGACACGACGGCCAGCTTCTCGCAGGCGGGCAGCTACGTGCTGCGACTCACGGCCAGTGACGGCGCGCTCACGCGGTGGGATGAGCTGGTTGTGGAAGTCCTGCCCAGCGGTGGCTCGACCACGCTGTCGTTCCAGGATGGTGTCTCTCCCCATGCTGCATACAGCGGGACGCAGGACACCAAGATCCGGGGCGACATGGCCAGCACGGTATTCGGCACGTCGAACCGACTCGAACTGGATGGCAATCCCGACATGAGTACGCTGATCCGGTGGGATCTCAGTTCGGTAGCGCCGGGGACCGTCGTGACCGCAGCCAGCGTGTCGCTCAACGTGTTGAATACGAGCACCGCGACATTTGAACTCTATGCGGCGCAGCGGCCGTGGACCGAAGCGAGCGCCAATTTCACCCTGTACGACGCGGGGAAACCATGGCAGGCTGCCGGCGCCGCCGGTGCCGGTGACCGCGGCGCGACAGTGCTGGGCGTGCTGACCGCCCCCGCGGCCGGCCCCGTCACGCTGGCCTTGAACGCCGCCGGCGTCGCGCAGGTGCAGTCGTGGATCAACCATCCCGAGACCAACTTCGGGTTCATTATCCAGGACTACAACAACGTCTGTACGGACGATCTGGACACCAGTTCGCGCGAAGCGAGTGTCGCGGCGGAACGTCCCAAACTGACGCTGACGGTCTCGGGCACGAGCGCCAACGCACCTCCCACGGTCAACGCGGGGGAGGACCAGGCGGTGTTGGTGTCGGCACCGGCCTATCTGAAAGGGACGGTCACGGATGACGGTCAGCCCAATCCGGTCACGACAACCTGGCTCAAGATCAGCGGACCCGGCACCGTCACCTTCGCAGACGCGTCGGCCGTCGAGACGACAGCTCATTTCAGCATGGCCGGCACCTATGTCCTGCGGCTCAGCGCCAACGACGGGAAGCTGACCGCCTGGGATGAACTCACAATCACCGTGGCCGCAGACGCCGAGAACCAGCCACCGGCAGTGAGCGCCGGGAGCGACCAATCGGTGCTGGTTACGTCCCGAGCCACTCTGGATGGGACGGTATCGGACGACGGAAAAACTGGCCCGGTCACGACCGCCTGGACCAAGGTCAGCGGGCCGGGGGCTGTCACGTTCGGCAACGCGTCGGCCGTGGACACCACGGCTGCCTTCAGCGTCGCGGGCACCTATGTGTTGCGGCTCACCGCCGCTGACGGGGAACTCACCGCCTGGGATGAGCTGGTCGTCGACGTGCTGCCGGATGCCGGTGGTTCGACGGCTGTCTCCTTCCAGGACGGGGTGTACCCGTACGCTTCGTACGACGGCACCCGGGACACGAAGATTCGTGGAGACATGCCGACCAGCGCGATGGGCAGCTCGAACCGTCTCGAACTGGACGGCAATCCCGACATGAGCACGCTCATCCGTTGGGATCTGAGCGGGCTCGCCCCAGACAGCCTGGTGACGTCTGCCAGTCTGTCGGTGCACGTCTCGAACACGAGCACCGCCACGTTCGAAATCTACGCCGCGCTGCGGCCGTGGACCGAAAGCGGAGCCACGTTCAATACCTATGCCACGGGGCTCGTTTGGCAGACGCCGGGCGCCGCCGGCTCCGCCGATCGCGGCACGACCGTGCTGGGCGTGCTGACTGCCCCCGTGGCAGGTCCCACAACGGTCACTCTCAACGCGGCCGGCATCGCGCTGGTTCAGTCGTGGATCGCGCATCCCGAAACGAATTACGGGCTGATCATCCAGGACTACGACAATGTCTGCACGGACGATCTGGACTTCGACTCGCGGGAAACCTCGGTAGCTGCCCAGCGGCCCAAGCTGACTGTGGAGATCGCAGGCGGTGCCAGCGCACCGCTGGCGATGAGTGTCTTGATCCACAGCGACGGGGATAACACAATGGTCCTGTCCGATGGACCGGAAGAGGAACTGGCCAGCTGGTCAGAGAGCGTGGACACCGTGTGGAGCGATCCGCTCGCCGGTCTGTCACCGCGCAAACTGCCGCAGAGCTCCACGGGGCCGCGCAGCCACATGGTGCAGTACGTTCGCAGTGCCTCACTGCAGAACGGTGCGGCGGATCTGGCCGATCAGGCGATGGAGTCGTGGCTGGATGATGGACTCTGGGAGGAGCTGCTGCTGCAGGACAGCCGGTAGCCGGTGCAAGGTGTCACGCGCCGACGTCTGTCGCGTGAACAATCTGTGCAGTACGAAGCTGCCCGTCGCATCTGCTGCGGGCAGCTTCGCTGTTTTTCAGGTGACGCGATCTGCAGATGCACGGGGCATGACCATGACGGGTCGTGGCACACGGGGCCGGCCGTCGGGAAGGAAGTCTCATGAGCATGACTGACACGACGAAGATCTGTGGGATGTGCTGCATGGAGATTCCCGCCGAGGCCCGGAAGTGTCCACACTGCCATCACTTCCAAAACAGACTGACCCTGATCATGTCTCACCCCGCTTCCGCGATAATCGTGGCGCTTATTCCCATGGCCTGCATGCTGATCGTCTTCCAACGCACGTTCGACAGAGGGCAGGACTATCAAGCCTATGCCGGTCAGGTTCAGATCACGGAGAGCAGGATCGCCTTCGGGGAAGACGAGAGTGGCGGCACAGTTGTGGTCATGGGAACCATCAGGAACGACAGCCCAATTCCGTGGAAGGAGATCAGGTTCCAGGTGGAGTTCCAGGACGCCACAGGCGCGAGGTCAGACACCGGGCAGGTCGAAGCGTACACCTACTATCTGCCGGCCCACTCGTCGCTCTCGTTCAAGACCTCGCATCGACGGCAGTTTCCTGAGGCGAACTATGTGAATCACACGATTTCGGTCGTGTCGGCCAAGGACGCAAGGTCGAGATGGTGATCTGCGGTGTGCGCGTGGCGCGACGGTCTCGCGCTGTGCGACGAGACCTGCTCCAGCAAGATGGGCCAAACTCAATGCTGCTCTGGAGTGCAGATTGTCGCAGGAATGCACACGGCCTGCCGAGCAAATGCGTCGGTCAGCGGCTGGGTGTGCAGTTCTAGAAAGCGATTGACCAGGGATCGGCAGCGTCGGCGATGCCAAGCAGGTCGTCCACCATTTCGGACCAGGATGCGTCCCGGTGCGTCGACTGCGACTCCTCTGCCGTCTGGCCACCCGTGGTTGCGGTCGCCACCCCGGCATTCCCCTGCACCGCGGTGCCTGCGGTCTGGGGGTACTCGTCAAACACCACGTCGATCGTTGCCGTGGACGGGGAGTCCATCAAAGCACTGTTGAACACGACGTCGCCGGTACGCGATTGACCGGCTGCCATCTGCGAAGTCTCTAAGTCGGATGACAACTGCAGAGGCTGCACGCCCCAGCTGGTCTCGCTTCGGTCAGCCGTCGAGGGCGTGCTAAGCAAGCCCGACAACTGACTACCGCCACCGCCGGCAATGTAGTTGATCGTGAGCGTGGGCCGCAGAGGCGGCTGTGAGGCCTCGCTGGAACTGAAGTCGAGGTCATCCGTCGTCGCATTGTCGTAATCCTGCACGATGAAACCGAAATTCGCGGCTGGATTGGCGAGCCACGCCTGAATGACCGCCAGGCCTTCTGCATTCAGTTCGCTGCTGACCATGCCCTTGGCCGGACCGGTGATTGTGCCGAGCACTGCCGTTCCGCGGTCGCTGGACCCGGATGCCCCGGCAACCTCCCATGGCACGCCGGTCGCCGACTGGTTGAATGTGGCCTGCGTCTCGACCCAGTCTCGTGTCAACTGGTAGATCTCGAAACTGTCATTAGAGGTGGCCAGCACGTTGAGTGTGATCGTTGCCGACACGACCACACTGCCTGCCGGGATGCTGGTGAGATCCCACCTCAACAGCGATGCGAAGTCCGGGTTACCGTCCAGCTCGAGCTTGTTGGAGGTGCCGAAGCTCCTGGTTGGGAAGTCAGCACGAATGCGAGTATCGCGGGTTCCCGCGTAGGACGCATTCGGGAACACTCCATCCTGGAAGGAGATTGTCGTAGGCGTGCCTGCGGTATCGTCGTCAATAGTCGTAACGGAAATGGTCTGTGGCTGCAGGGTGTCAAAGGCATCGTCCGATGCCGCGGGATCGACGCTGACGGTGATCAGCGTCTGCTGATCGCCATCGACCACGGCGTCGTCGACTCCTGTGAGGGTCACGCTCTGGGGGACGTTCCAGTTGGCCGGGGTAAAGGTGAGACTGGCGGCGCTGACGGTGACTTCGGCGTTATTGCCGCTGGCCACGAGGATCACGACGTCGCTGGCGGGCTGGGTGGTCAACACCACGTCGAACGCGTCGGTGGTGCCGGCCTCGGTCACGACGGAGTTGCCGCCCGTTTCCAGCAGCGTGAATCCGGCAGTGTCGTTGTCGACGGTGGTGACGGAAATGG
>DAISIS010000304.1:0-6986 GCA_036821925.1 Pirellulaceae bacterium | reverse complement strand
CGATCAGCTGGAATCAGGCAGCCGGGTTGGCTAGCGCAGAGTGCAAGGTGCGCTCAGCCCCCCTCCCCGACCTCTCCAGCCTTGCATAATCGCCCCGCAGTCACGAAGATGTGTAACGACGACTAGACAAACTCGCGTTCATTCGCCATAAAGATTGATTCCGAATCCTGCACCCCACGACAGAGGTAGCTGCCAGATATGCCCAATACGAAGAGTGCTCACAAGCGACTGCGGCAGAGTGAAGAGCGCCGATCGCGCAACCGGTCGGCCAAGACCAGTCTGCGATCTCAAGTGCGGAAGGTCCGCGAGTCGGTGGCGGCCGGATCGATCGATACGGCCCAGGACGCGCTGCGAGTGGCGGCCCGGCGGCTGGATCAAGCGGGTGCCAAGCGACTGATCCATCCGAACAAGGCTGCCCGGCTCAAGTCCCGCCTGTCGAAACTCATCAAGAATTCCAAGAGCGCCAAGCCGGACGCGGCAGCATCCTAGCATTCGATCAGCGTTCCACGCTGTGATGCCGCCGCTGTGATGCTGTCGCTGTGATGCTGTCGCTGTGATGCTGTCGGCTGGGCGGTGGCCGCACGGGGCCGAATGGACGCGTTACCAGCATACGCGTTACCAGCATACATCGCGGGCGTCGAAAACGGGCCCCTCGACACAGGT
The DNA here is from genome assembly GCA_036821925.1 of Pirellulaceae bacterium. Classification (GTDB taxonomy): domain Bacteria; phylum Planctomycetota; class Planctomycetia; order Pirellulales; family Pirellulaceae; genus JAAYDI01. The sequence continues at coordinate 6,323 of DAISIS010000304.1, read as the reverse complement.
GCGTTTGTAGTCCCAGCCGGTTTTCTGGCGGATTTTGGCCACGCATGTGAAGCAGATGCCGATCCCGCACGCCATCGGTGTCTCCAACGACACCAGGCAGGGCACCTGGTATCGTGCCGCGATCTGGGCGGCCGTGCGCATCATCGCTTCCGGCCCGCAGCACACGACGCGCAGCGCCGTGGCGGAGCCTGTGGACGGGTCGGCCGCCAGGATCTGCTCGAGCAGTTCGGTCACCAGCCCCCGCTGTCCGGCCGATCCATCTTCGGTCGCCAGCCGCACGTCGACGCCCTGCGCTTCAAAATCGGCGATGCCCGCCATGAACTCGTGTGACTGGGCGCCGAAGCATAGCGTGACCTGCGGCACGGGTACGACGCTTCGCGGAGGCGCTCCGAACTGCTGACGTCCCAGGTGTTCTTTGGCCAGTGTCAGGAACGGCGTCTGTCCGACGCCGCCGGCCACCATCACCAGATGAGTGCAGGGCAGAACGGGGAAGCCGTTGCCCAGCGGTCCCCACAGATCCAGTGGCTGTCCGCGTTCGCAGCGTGCCAGGCGTGTCGTGAACCGCCCTTTGACGTGGTAGATCAGATCCAGCGCGTGCCCGGCCGCATCCGGTACGACGTCGTAGACAGCCAGCGGCCGGCCGAGGAGCGGGTCATTGCCGCCGCTGAGCCGGACCATCACGAACTGGCCCGGCAGGATCCGGCCGGCAATTTCCTCGCAGTGCAGCCGGACACGATACGTGTCCCGCGCAACCTGGACGTTCTCGGCAATCGCCACCCGGCACTGCCGGGCAGAATCGGCATAGTGTGCGGCATGCAGCGGATTGGACATCAAGGGCGTCTTCTCTTCCCAGAGGCACGTTTCTTGGCCGGGCGCGGCGTGGCAGCGGACCGGGGACGATCGTAGTCGAGCACCACACCAGCCCTGGGCCGACGCGTCTCGGTGCGAGGCACCGCTGGCGGTGCGCCGCTGCCCGCCTGCGCGGTCCGACTCCGACCACCGCTCGCTCCCCGTCCGGCCGCCGGCTTGCGGGCCGCGGGACGCCCGGCAGGCTGGCCCGCACGGCGCAGCCGGCCGCCCCCTTGCCGCGCGGCTGCGGGGCGTGTGTCGGCCAGCGCGCAGTCCGCACGGCCCTGCTTCATCGCCCGTCGCCCGCACGCGCGCAACTGCTGAACCTCCGCGCTGGTCAAGCGGCGTGCTTCACCGGCAGCCAGGCTGCCCAGCTTCAGCGGGCCGATGGCCACGCGGCGCAGGTGGAGAACCTTGTGCCCGACCCGCGCCAGGATCCGCCGGATCTCCCGGTTCCGCCCTTCCGTCAGCACGATCTCGAGCTCCGCCCCACGCGCATGCCGACCTTTCCCGCGGAGCTGTGCGACGTGGGCCACCCCTTCGGCCAGATGCACGCCCGCGCGCAGCTTCTCGAGCGTCTCCGGCGTAGGAAATCCCAGGACACTGGCGCGGTACGTCTTCGGGATGCCGTAACGCGGGTGCGTCAGCAGGTGGGCCAGTTCACCGTCGTTGGTCACGATGATCAGCCCTTCACTCGAGCGGTCCAGCCGGCCGATGGTGAACAACCGTGCCTCACCAGGCACCAGATCAATCACCCGCATCCGCCGGTCGGGATCCCGGTTGGTGGACACCACACCCGGCGGCTTGTTGACCAGGTAGTAGACGTGTTGCGATCGCGGCAACGGCGTGCCGTCCACACGGATCTCCTGCCGCGCAGGATCTACCCGGGTCCCCAACTCGGTCACCGTGCGGCGGTCCACCTCCACGCGCCCCTCGGCAATCAGCACTTCACATTCGCGCCGGCTCGCGATCCCCGCAGCTGCCAGGCCCTTCTGCAGACGCTGCGCGCCGCCGACCGGCGCGGGCGAACGGGGGGACTTCGAGCTCGATGCACGGGGCCGCGGCTTGGGAGACATTCGGAGCGCCTACTGGGAGAGCGGGTGGAAGCGGGCGGCCAGGTCGCCCTGCGACCCGGCAACCGCTGCCTGGACAGAACGGAAGCCTACATTGCTCCCATGATAACTGCTCGGTGGCCAGCAGCCCAGGCACGCAAACCACGCCGACTCGGGAGCACCCGCGACCCGCCCCAGGGCACTGACGATCAGTAGGGCGAATACGCCTTGCGGAACAGCCGACTCTTGTCCGAGTCCGACAGCGGCTTCTGATAGTCCTTCGGCCGAGCACCGACCACCTCCGGACCCAGCTCACTGTCCGCGTAGGGGTCAAACACCGTGGCACTGAAACGCTGCTTCTGCGCTGTCCCGGCCGGCGGAAACAGACGCCCGTCCGAACGACAACCGAAGAGACCTGCGCACACCAGGGCAAGTACCGTCCATTTCCAGCCTGTTCGCATAGCCAACGTCCTTGTCCCGTGGTGAGCAACCAGACCGGATTCCTGTAGCTGAGTTCCTGTGCTGCGGTCCCTGTACCGCGGTCTTGGTACCGCGGTCTTGGTAGCTGGGTCTTCAGTACCTGGGCTCTCGTTCCCCGGCCGTCTGTTGCTCGATCCGGCGCGCCTCGGCTCGGTGCGGGCGGCGGATTATACGGCCGTCGAGCAGTCAGCAGAAGGCGAAATCCACCCAGATTCCGCCCGCCCCTGCGGTGCTATCATCGAGAGCATCGACGGCCCGGGCGAGCGAACTTGAACACCTTCCAGTCGGTTCGGGGCAAGTTGTCTGCTTTAGCCAAGGTGGAGAACCCAGCGTGGCCAGCCGATCTGGTCAGGCAAGATGTGTCAGCCCGGCAGATAGATGTCCAGCAGTTCCGCAGCGCCCTCCGGCTCCAGCTCCACATCGCCGGCCGCCGAGGGGATCAACACCGTCTCTCCGACGCCAATGGGCGCGTCCACCACATCCGGGTCGAGTCGGACCCGGCCCGCCACCGGCACGACGATATGGCATCGGTCATCGCCGCCAATCCGTTTGGGCGTGGCGAAGTTCCAGGCGTCCATTACGAACTTGTCGCCGGCAATCAGGCGGCTCACATGGGACAGCACGGTGGGCCGGGGCGCAACCGGCCGGACGGGCCCCGTCTGGGTATCAACCACCGCCACCGCCTGGCTCACATGCAGCGGTCGCGGCCGGCCATCGGATCCGACGCGATTCCAGTCGAACAGCCGGAACGTGGTATCGCTGGATTGCTGGATCTCGGCCACCAGCAGTCCGGCCCCGAGCGCGTGCACGGTGCCGGCCGGGATCAAGATACAGTCGCCGGCGACCGGTTCGAAGGCATCCAGGCACTCCTCCGTCCGCCCGTGCGTCACCGCCGCGTCCAGCGCGGCGCGATCGACGCCATCTCGCAGCCCGGCGTAGATCCGGCTGCCCGGTTCGGCAGACAACACATACCAGGCTTCCGATTTGCCGCTGTCCGGCGGATCCAACTGGGCAGCCTGCTGGTCGTTTGGATGAACCTGCACGGACAGGTTCGCCCGCACGTCGAGGAACTTCAGGAGCAGTGGAAAGCAGGCTGGGGGAGGATGCCGCCCCATCAGGTCGCTGCCCAGTTCGCGCATCAGCGTGCTGAGGGTCAGGCCCTGCAGAGGCCCGGCCGTCACCCGGCTCTGGTCGGTTCCATGGTCCACGATCTCCCAGCTTTCAGCAAAGTCGTTGCCGGGCGGCAGCGACTTGCCGAGCACCGTCTCCAGGCGCCGTCCGCCCCAGAGGGCACGGCGGAAGATGGGTTCGAAACGCAGTGGATGGTCTGCCTTCATGTCGGCCTTCCCGCTCCCAGCACGATTGACGGCGGCCCGCTGATTATAGCTCGAACGCGCGGGCGCACAAATCGTCGTAGCTCTCCGGGAGTAGACCGGCCGCCGGCAGCAATCGGGGCATAGAACGCGCAGGGCTTGCTGCGCGGCGTCCCGGCCCGCCACATCGCCGTGCACGCGGCGCGGGGCCGTCGGACGCTGCGAATCTACGTATCCACGCATCCCGCCCCGCCTGCCGGTCGCTTGTCGCGCGCTGGAGCGGCTGCTATGATAGGCTCGGATGGCGGGCCTCCGGGGCGGGCGAGGCGCGCGGTCCACTCACCTGGTACGGCAGCTTCCCCCCGTACGATTCTGCGGATTCTGCGCTGCGGCGCGGAGCATCAGTTTCGCCAGCGGCCTCAATCTCTGCCCGCGTGGGTAGGCGGGTTGTGGACCGGCTGGGTCGAACCGGCGTGTGCCTCCAGCGAAGGGGAACTGCACCTATGTCCAGCAACCGCCAAGAAGACCTGTTCGAAGCGTCGACGATGACCTTCGGCGAACACCTTGACGAACTGCGCGTCGCGCTGTTCCGGTCGTTGATCGGTCTGGTCGTCGGCTTTCTGCTGGGTCTGCTGATGGCCAAGTCCGTGGTGCACTGGATCACGGCCCCTCTGGAACGGTCGCTCAACGAACACTACGAGAAAGTGTCGGAGGAGCGTCTGGACCGGCTCTACGGCGAGGAAGTCCCGATGAACGTGTTGGCGTTCATGCAGAAGGAGCGGCTGGTATTTGACGAGGTCTACATCGAGCAGGAAGAGCTGCAGCGGTTGGCCGGCGACGCGCCGGCCGGGTTCGCGGGGTTGGCGACCGAGGACACCGACCTGGCGGAGGTCACGCTGCCGCCGCCGAGCCACAAAATGGTCAAGACGCGTCTCTGGCGCCGATCCAGCAACGACGTGCAGGCGCTGAGCACACAGGAACCGTTCATGATCTGGCTCAAGGCGGCGTTCTTCTCGGGCCTGCTGATTTCCAGCCCCTATATCTTCTACCAGCTATGGTCGTTTGTCGCGGCCGGTCTCTACCGGCACGAGAAGCGGTATGTGCACATCTTCCTGCCCGTCAGCTTGGCGCTGTTCTGGGCCGGTGCGCTGCTGGCGTTCTTCTTCGCGTTTGAATACGTGCTCCGGTTCCTCTTCGGCTTCAACCGCCTGCTGGACATTCAGGCCGAGCCACGGATCAGCGAGTGGGTCGGGTTCGTGCTGTTCCTGCCGCTGGGGTTCGGCATCGCGTTCCAACTGCCGCTCGTCATGTTCTTTCTCAACCGCATTGGCCTGATCTCGGTCGCGGCCTACATGGAGAAATGGCGGATTGCCATTCTGATCATCTTCGTCGTGTCGATGATTCTGACGCCGGCGGATCCGGTCAGCATGATGCTCATGGCCGCCCCGCTCTCGGGACTGTACTTCCTGGGCGTGGCGATGGCGTACTGGATGCCGCGGGGGCGCAACCCGTTCACGGAGATCTACGAACCGTAGCCGCCGTCAGATCGCTTCCGGTCCGCGTTCCCCGGTGCGGATGCGCAGGCAGTCTTCCAGTGGCAGCACGAAGATCTTGCCGTCACCGATTTCGCCCTTCTCCCCCGTGCGGGCCCCTTTGAGAATGGCTTGAATCGTGGGCTCGACGAACTCCTCATTCACGGCGATCTGCAGCTGGACCTTGCGCAGCAGGTTGATGGTGAACTCGTGCCCGCGGTAGATCTCGGTCTGGCCCTTCTGGCGTCCAAACCCCTGGCAATCCATGACGGTCAACCGAAACACCTCCACCTCGGTGAGCGCTGCTTTGACGTCCTCGAGTCGGCTCGGCTGAATGATGGCGATGATGAGCTTCATGGTCGGCCGGGCTCCCGCAGGTTCTCCAGGCTGATGGCTTCAGAATCGGGGGCGGTCCGCCGCGTCAGCGCGGGTGAGAGGCATTCCGGCGGAGCCCTCTCCGCGCGCTGCGGCCGGCGATGCCGCACATCGGTGGGCCAACGTGGCACCGAGCACCATGAATCTAGCCGCAACGCCAGCGGGCCGCAAGCCAGCCGGCCGAGACGTGCAACGCCGTCCCGGCGGAGGCCGGGACGGCGTTGGCACAAGGCGTCACTCGATCAGTCCCCGCGTGGGGGCCCTGGCAGAGCACTCAGTACGTGATCACGGTATCGATCCCGAACAGGAAGGTATCCTGCAGCAGGCTGGCCGCTTCGTAGTCATCCCACCGCAGTTCCGGCCGGATCACCACATTGGCAGCGGGGCGATAGTTCAGGCCCACCGTCAAGTCGACCACTTCCCCCGCACTGCCCTGCGCCGGCCCACCATTGAGGCGACCGTCCTTGAGCCACTCGAGGCGCGCCCCGGCGGCCCAGCATTCGTTCCACTTGTAGATGAGGTAGTTGTTCAGGCTCAATGTGTCTTCGGTCGTCCCGCACAGCTGGTCGTTGTCCACCAGGTTGCTCTGCACCACGTACGTCCAGCGATCGGTGAAATCCCAGGTGAACAGGAGTGTGTGCAAGTAGCCGTTGGTGTCGCTGCCGGCGGCCAGCGCTGTGTCGTAGCCCGCGTCGCCCCAGGATGTCATATACGAGAAGGCG
>DAISIS010000303.1:0-6992 GCA_036821925.1 Pirellulaceae bacterium | reverse complement strand
CGCCGAAATGCAACCCGTAGAAGGTGATGATGCCGCCGAACTTGATGATGTTCAGCGCGTCCACCAGGCTCTCAGGGGGCGCGGACACGATGACCCGATCGACCCCCTGGGGAAATCGGCGTTTGATCTCAGCCTGCAGATCGTGCCGGCCCATTTCGAACACGTCGTCACAGCCGAACTGCTGCGCCACGGCGAAGCGTGCGCGTTCGCGCGGGGTGTCGGCCGCCAGCCCCGTGATGGCGACGTAGCCGGCGCCGTAGAGCCGGGCCACGCGCGCCGACATGAGCCCCAGCGGGCCGGGGCCCAGCACGACGACGCTGCCGCCCAGCGGGATCTGCGCGTTGAGCACCGACGTGAGCGAGACGGCCAGCGGCTCCGTCAGGCACGCCGAGACGTGGTCCAGACCTTCGTATTTGACCAGGCTGTTGTAGCGGACCAACATGTACTGCCCCATCCCCGGCTGGCCTTCCAGGTCGAACATGTTCCGGCAGTACTGCGGCTGGCCGCTCTTGCACGCGGCGCACACACCACACATCGTACAGTCTTCGACAATCACGCTGTCGCCCGGCTGGACGTGCGTCACATGCTCGCCCACCTCCACCACTTCGGCCGAAATCTCATGGCCCAGCGGCATCGGCTGGTCGGCCCAGTCGCGGACGAAATTGATGTCGGTGCCACAGACCCCGCACGCGCGGACCCGGACCAGCACATGGTTCGCACCCGGTGACGGGATGTCGCGCACCCGCTCCTGAATGTCCAGGTACTTCTTGCCGAACAATCCCCGGCTCTGCATCATCACAGTCCTCCTGGCAGCAGCCCGCTGCCTGCGCGCCGGCTCCCCGCCGGCGCTCGACCCGGTGCGTGACAAGGTCAACCCACCCCGTACAGGCGGCCGTCGAAGCCCGGCTTCACGTCGTCGTCCGCGTGGTCCATCACCTGACCCAGGTTGGCAAACACCTTGTGGAAACCGGCCACGATCTTCTCGTTCAGCGCCAGGCCGTTGGGCGGATGGATCGAGTGGACGTTGGTGTAGGTATCGCAGAGCATCTGGGCCACCGGGAAGTCGCGTGGATCGTACCGGTAGGTGATGCCCTGCGCTTCGTTGATCGCCCACGGATACCGTTTGCCAATGCCGATCATGCTCTGGAAGACATCCTGCGCCAACACCGGCATCGTCTGCCATTGCCCGACCAGCACCCCTTCCTGGAACAACGCCTTCTCGACCGCCACGCGGAACCGCCGCGGCTCGGCATCGATCCCCGCCGCGTGCGGATCGAAACGGACGGCGTAGAACCAGTACACATGCTTGCAGTCGGCGGGACAGACGGGCGGAATCACGCCCGGGATCTTTCCCAGTTCGCGGCTGAGGTACTCCGCATTGCGGATCCGCGTGTTGTTCAGATCGTGCAGGTGTTTGAGCTGGCCGCGGGCCAGCGCGGCGGGCAGTTCCTGGTTGCGGTACATGTAGCCGAGAATCGAGGCGTTGTACTTCTGGCGGCTGGTGGCTTCATCGCATTCGTCCCCGAAGTAGCGTACCAGATCGCCCTTCTTGAGCACGTCTTCGTCGTTGGTGACGAACAGGCCCCCTTCGCCGCCACAGAGGTTCTTGAGATTGTTCAGGCTGAACGCGCCCGCAATGCCCAGCGTGCCGCACATCCGCCCCTTGTACATGGCCCCGTGGGCCTGGCAGGCGTCTTCGATCACGTGCAGCCCGTGCCGGCGGGCCATCTCCAGAATGGGATCCATGTCCGCCGGACAGCCCTGGATGTGCACCGGGATGATGGCCTTCGTGCGCGGCGTGATCGCCGCCTCGATCCGCGCCGGGTCCATCGTGTACGTGGCCGGGTCGATGTCCACGAACACCGGGATGGCCATCTGGTGCAGCACACACGAAGCGGTGGCCAGGAACGTGTAGGAGGGAACCAGCACTTCGTCACCCGGCCCGACATCGACGGCCGCCAGCGCCATGTGCAGGGCCGCCGTGCCGCTGCCCGTCGTCAGGCAGTATTTCGCCCCGGTGAACTCCCGCCATTCCCGCTCCAGCGCCGTGACCTGCGGAGCGCTCCCGCCCGCCACAATCCCGCTGTCCAGCACCGCGTTGATGTACTGCCGGTCGTCGGCCGTGAGCACCGGCCAGTTCTGGTAGTCGGCGCGTGTCAGAATCGGGGTGCCGCCATCAATCGCCAGACGCTGCGTCATATCGAATCTCCTTGTGGTCCGTGTCCGCGCCGAGTGTACCAACTGCCGCGCGGCGATACAATGTCCCGGTAGTGGACCAGACTCCCGAGATATGTCGATCCCGAGGTATGTCCGAACTGCACGACAAGCCGTTGTCCGTAGTGATCCTCTCCGGCGCGACCGGCCGCACTGCCGCGCAGGTGGTCAACGCCGCGCTGGCTCAGTTCGATCGGCCGAACGTGCAGGTCGTCAAGCACAACAATGTGCGGTCGGTGTCGGCCGCCCGCCGCATCGTGCAGCAGGCAGCGCAGCAGCGCGCTGTCATCTGCCATTCGCTCGTCTCGCCGGCGGTGCGTGACGCGGTGGCGGAGGAGGCGAAGCAGCGCATGATTCCCACCGTCGATGTGCTCGGCGGCGTCCTGGCGGCGCTGAGCGATCAGCTGGGGATGGCGCCCGAGGGCAAGCCCGGCCGGTCGTACGCGCTGCACAAAGAACACTTCGATCGCATCGACGCGGTGAGCTTCACGCTCAGCCACGACGACGGCGCCGGACTGAGCACGCTGGCGGACGCCGACGTCGTGCTGGTGGGCGTGTCACGCGTGTCCAAGAGCGTGACCTGCTTCTATCTCGCCTATCGTGGCGTGCGCGCCGCTAACGTGCCGCTGATTCCCGGCATCGAGCCGCCGGCGGAACTGCTCGCCCTGCCACGCGAGAAAGTCGTCGGCCTCACCGCGACCCCTCACCGGCTGCGCAGCGTGCGGGAAGCACGCAGCGCCAGGCTGGGGGGCGGGGCCACCGACTACTACGTCGGCCCCGCCGAGATCGGGGCCGAACTGCGCTCCGCCCTGAAACTCATGCAGCAGCACACCTGGCACTGCATCGACGTGTCCTACATGGCCGTCGAAGAGGTCGCCGTCCAGGTGCTGCAGTACATCGGCAGATAACACTCAACGCTTGGAGAACTGCGTCCCCTTCCGCGCGCCGTGCAACCCGTACTTCTTGCGCTCTTTCATCCGCGAATCGCGGGTCAACGCCCCCGCATCGCGGAGCGGCTCGAAGCTGCCCATGTCGTAACTGACCAGCGCCCGGGCGATGCCCATCTTGCACGCCCCCGCCTGGCCCGTCGTGCCCCCGCCGCGCACCGTGATCACCACGTCCACATTCTTGGCACAGCCGGCCAGCTCCAACGTGTCCAGCACCTGACGCCGATCCTGCTCAATCGCGAAGTAATCTTCGAGCGGACGGCGGTTAATCGTAACCTGGCCACTGCCGGGACGGACCCGGACCCGGGCCACCGCCGACTTGCGGCGTCCCGTGCCCAACGCGTCCCCGTTGATCTTGTCTTTCTTGACTGCAACCATAGGTCTCAGCGCTCTCGTGCGAAAAGAGTCTACTTGTTCGTGAACTTGTTGCCCAAGTCGATCGGCTGCGGCTGCTGAGCCTGATGCTCATGCGTCGGCCCCACGTAGATCTTCAACTTGGACAGCATCTTGCGCGCCAGTTTGTTCTTCGGCAGCATCCGCCGCACGGCGTGCCGCAAGATGGCTTCCGGCTCCCGGCTCCGACGGCGGGCCGCCGTCTCCGACCGCAGGCCGGGGTAGCCCGTGTACCACGTGTAGACCTTATTGGTCCACTTGTTTCCGGTCAGGACGATCTTCTCGACGTTGGTCACGATCACGAAGTCGCCGGTGTCGACGTGAGGGGTGTACGTGGGGCGATGCTTGCCCATCAGAATCGTGGCGATCTCGGAAGCCAGACGGCCGAGGATCTTGCCTTCGGCGTCCACCACCCACCACTTCTGCTCGACTTCCCCCGGTTTGGCCATGTAGGTCTTTGTACCCGCCAACGTCCCATCCTCCCGATACGGAACCAGCTCTCTGCCTCAGGGCGCTCCGAGGCAACCGGTTCATGCACGCGCCAAAGCATGCCGGAGTTGCCGCCCCCGCCGCGTTCCACCAGACCCCAGCGGCCAGTGCACGGCAGCGCGCGGTTCCCCCGCTCAGATGCCAAAACGCGCGATTCTAGCGACTTACGGCGCGGTACACAAGGGTCACCGCACCGCTCCGCGAAGCACCGGGAGGATTTCCGCTGTTACCCACGCTGGCATACCGCCGCAGCGGATTGTACGATCGAACGCTCGATGGCGTGGATCAGACCCGCAGACCGCACCCCGACGGCGGGGCGGCACCGGCCGTGCGTACCATCAAGTGCATCCTCCATCCGCATCACCCTCTAGAGACGTGGCTGTCATGAAGATCGCAGTCCTCAAAGAAACGTATCCCAGTGAACGGCGGGTCGCGCTCGTGCCGGCCAGCATCCCCGCGCTTGCCAAGGCCGGACTCGAAGTCCTCGTCGAACAGGGGGCCGGACAGGCGGCCGGCCTGGCCGACGACCAGTACACCAGCAAAGGGGGGCGGATCGTCACCGACCGGAACGAGCTGTTTCGGGCGGATCTGCTGCTGCAGGTGCGCACCTTTGGTGCCAACCGGCAGGTGGGCCGGGCGGACCTGGAGCGGCTGACCGCCCAGTCGGCCGTGATCGGAACCTGCGATCCGCTGGGCGCCCCCGACGCGGTGCGTGAGATGGCGCAGACGGGAGCGAGCGTGTTTGCGCTGGAGATGATCCCGCGGATCACGCGCGCTCAGTCGATGGATGTGCTCTCGTCGCAGGCCACGATCGCCGGGTACCGCGCCGTCCTGGTGGCCGCCACGGAGCTGCCCAAGATGTTCCCCATGTTGATGACGGCGGCCGGCACGCTCGCCGCCGCCCGCGTGTTCATCGTCGGTGCCGGCGTGGCCGGCTTGCAGGCGATCGCCACGGCACGGCGTCTGGGAGCGATCGTCCAGGCCTACGACGTGCGCGCCGCGACACGCGAGCAAGTGGAGAGTCTCGGCGGCAAGTTCGTCGAACTCAAGCTCGAGGCGGGGCAGGCCGAAGACCAGGGCGGCTACGCCAAAGCGCTGGGTGAAGAATTCTATCGGCGGCAGCGTGAGTTGCTGGGCAACGTCGTGGCCCAAAGCGATGTCGTCATCACCACGGCGGCGATTCCGGGCCAGCCCTCGCCGCGACTGGTGACCGCGGCGGCCGTGGCGAACATGGCGCCCGGCAGCGTGATCGTGGACCTGGCGGCCGAGCGGGGTGGCAACTGTGAACTCAGCCAGCCGGATCAGCGCGTCGTGCAGCACGGCGTGGTGATCCTCGGACCGACCAATCTGCCGGCCGAGGTGCCGCTGCACGCCAGCCAGATGTTCTCCAATAACGTGACGAAGTTCATCCTCAATATGGTGGCGGACGGCCAGCTGACCTGGAATCTGGACGACGAGATCGTACGCGACACACTCGTCTGCCACCGCGGTGAAGTGGCCCACGCGCGGATCCGCCAGACGCTGGGCATGGACCCCAAACCGGCTGCGAACTGACGCCCGGCCGGGCCGCTCAAGCCGGCGGCGGGGCGCGGCCGCACCCCGCTGGTTACTGCCGGGCGTGTTCCGGCCCGCCTCCGGCGGCCAGCGTCTGCCAGAGGGCCAGGATGGCGTCCGCGCCGCACACCGGTGCCTGGCAGGCGAACCCCTCGCACACAAAGACCGTCGGCCCGGCCGCCGCGCCAGCCAACTTGCCGGCGAAGAGCGGATCGAGCGCCGGGGAGTGCGAAGCGCTGCGCGTGGTGCCGCGGCAGGCGACGACGCGGCGCGGGATCAGCACCTGATGCAGCCCGCCCAGCACCCGCTGCGTGGCGGCCTCGCTCAGGGCACCTGCAATCACGATCTCCCAGGTGGGACCCAGCCACAGATCGACTGCTACGAGCATCTGAGCCACCGCTTCGGGGGCCGTGCGCATGACCGGCAGTGCAAACCGCAACGTGCCGTGCGCCGCCTCCAGCCAGTCGGGCCGGCCAGTCAGTTTGCCGAGCCGGATCAATGCGCCCGCCATCATGGCGTTGCTGCCCGGCACGCTGCCGTCAAAGATCTCCTTGGTGCGCGCGATGAGCGTCTCCTGGTCATCGGACGTGTAGTAGAACCCGCCCGCGGCCCGATCGGGGAAGTGCCGCAACACGATGTCCGCCAGGCGGATGGCCTCGTCGATCCAGTCCTCTGTGAAATCGGTTTCGTAGAGGGTGATCAGCGCGTGAATCAGGTAGGCGTAGTCGTCCAGGTAGGCGTCCAGCTTCGCCTGCCCGTGGCGGGCGCAGTGGAGCAGTCGGCCGTCGGGACGGCGCAAGGTTGTCAGCAGGAACTGCGCGGCGCGCTGCGCCGCGGCCAGGTAGTCCGGCCGCTCCAGGATCGCCGCGCCGCGCGCCAGCGCCTGGATAACCAGCGCATTCCAGCTCGCCAGCACCTTGTCGTCTTTGGCGGGACGCACGCGCCGGGCGCGCGCCTGCAACAGCCGGGCCCGTGCCTGCGACAGTTCCACCTCCAGTTCGTGCGGGGTGCAGTCCAGCAGCGCGGCGCACTGGCTCACCCCGTGGGGCAGATGGAGAATGTTCCGCCCTTCGAAGTTCCCGCCGGCCGTCACGCCGTAGGCGCGACAGAACCGGTCACCCCATTCCCCCCCCAGCACGGCGCGGATTTCGGTGTCGCTCCAGACATAGAACTTCCCCTCTTCCCCTTCACTGTCCGCATCCTCCGCGCTGTGGAATCCGCCCGCCGGATCCTGCATGTCGCGCAGCACATAGTCGAGCGTTTCCTGGGCCACCCGCGCATAGGTGCGGTCGCCGGTCGCCAGGAAGCCATCGAGATAGGCTTCGGCCAGCAGCGCATTGTCGTAGAGCATCTTCTCGAAATGGGGGACCAGCCAGCGGTCGTCCACCGAGTACC
>DAISIS010000302.1:0-6998 GCA_036821925.1 Pirellulaceae bacterium | reverse complement strand
AGGCGGCGTTGATGTCATACGCCTGGAGCATGGTATCCGACTTGCCGCCGGTCAGTCCGTTGAGCACCTGGCAGGCCATGGAGGGAGTGACTGACAGCGGGCTGGTGGTGGAGCAGATCACGAGGTCCAGGTCATCGACAATCAGGTGTTCCTGATCCAGCACCTGCCAGCAGGCCTGGACTGCCATGCTCACCGCGGTTTCGTCCTGGTTGACCCAGTGCCGCTGTTCGATGCCTGTGCGTCGCAGGATGTCATCGGGCGTCATGCCCTGTGCGCGCCCCGCCAGCTCGAGGTTGCTGACCACGCGGCTGCCGGTGACGGTGGCGATGGTTGAGATTCCGACGTCGAACGCGCGGCGTTTGGCTTCGCAGCGTGGCAGGTGCAGCGTCTCGCGGCTTTCCAAGCGGCGCAGCACCGGCCGGCCAGGCTGCTGCTGGACCAGCGGCCGCTGGCGCTGCCCGGCGGTTGTCGTGCGGACCTTGGCCAGCGGCGCGCCGACGGGGACGGTGTCCCCCTCCTGCACGCAGATTTCTGCGATCGAGCCGGACACGGGGGAGGTCAATTCGAAGACGCTCTTGGCGGCCTCCAGCGCCGCCACGACATCGCCCCGCGCGATGGTCTGCCCCGGCCGGAGGAACAGTTCCGAGACCACGACGGTCTCGTCGGCCGGGCCCGATCCCACCGCCTCAATCAGGCTGATGCCCTGTTCGAGTTGTTCGTCTGCGCTCCACTTCAGCTCGAGATTCAGCAGCGCGGCGGCGGTGGCGAGCACGCTCTTGAACGACGGCATGACTTCGATCTGGTTGCCGAAATTGCACGGGATGAACGTGTCGGGGCGCGTCACGCGGCGCAGCGCCACCGGGACGCGCGTCTTCTCCGCGACGGTCGCCACGATCTCCGCCCCCATGCCGCACGTCTGGTTTTCTTCGTGCACCACGATCAGACGCGCCGTGTGTTCGGCGGACGCCAGCACCGCGCGCTCGTCCCAGGGGGAGAGGGAGCGGAGGTCGAGAATGTCGCTGCCGATGCCCACGCGGTCCAGCGCGTCGGCCACGCGGTCGCACAGGCGGACCGTGTTGCCCCAGGCCACGAACGAGATGTCGCGCCCGGAACGCACCTTGCGGGCCGTGCCGATCGGCGTGAATTGCCGCTGCACGTCGCTGGGGGTCTTCTGCTCGGGATCGTTCAGCAGCGTCTTGGGATAGAAGAACACCGTCGGCCGGCGCGACTGGAAGGCCGCGTTGAGCAGACCGGCCGCGTCGCCCGCCGTCGAGGGCATGAACACGTCGATCCCCGGCACGTGGGCCGCCACCGCCTCGTGCGTGCCGGCGTGGAACGGACCCATGCCCGGCCGGTAGCCGCCGCAGGCCACCATCACGATCACGGGAGCCTGGAAGAGCCCGCCGGTCCGCCAGTACACGCTGCCCAACTCGTTGGCCAGCTGATTGTAGGCCAGCGGCAGGAAGTCGGAGAACTGAATGAAGGCGACCGGCCGCCGGCCGACCAGCGCCTGCCCAATGCAGCTGCCGAGGATCGTCGACTCGGTCAGCGCCGCGTTGCGCACCCGGCCGGGAAATTCCGTGCTCAGCCCCCGCGTCACGCCAAACACGTCCCCCTTGGGGTCTTCAATGTCCTGGCCGAGCAGGCAGACGTCGGCATCCGTGCGCAGCTGGTGCCGCAGCACGTCGCGCAGCGCCTCGCGCATCGTCAGCCCGGGCCCCGACGCCGCCCCATGCCGCTCCCGCGACGGATGCGTCAACTCGACCTGAATCGGCGCCTTGGCCGTCATGATCGGCGTCGGGTCGGGGCCGGCGTAGGCGGCGGCCTCCGCCGCCACCACCTCCGACTCCACCTCCCGGCGGATGTCCTCCAACACCTGATTGCTGCAGCCGGACGCGAGCAGATGCCGCTCGAGATTCCGAATCGGATCCCCCGACTGCGCGATCCGCCGCAGCTCGTCCGGATCGCGGTACAACGTCTCATCGTCCGCGTGGGTGTGACTCGCCAGACGATCCACGTCGAAGACCACCACGGCCGGCCCACGCCGCTCGCGAATCGTCGCCACGACCTGCTGCATCTGCGGCCAGGCGGTCACCACGTGCCGCCCGTCAATGCGGTGGATGGGCATGCCGTAGAACGCGTCCGCATCGCCGTCCGGAAGCGAGTAGAACGTCTTGCCCTGCGTGGAAGTCGAAATCGCCAGACGATTGTCCTGGATCAGAAACAGCACCGGCAGCTGCAGCCGCACCGCCTCGGCACAGGCCTCCAGAAACTCCCCTTCCTGCGTCCCCCCGTCGCCGATCGAGTGCAACACCAGGGGCCGCGAATGATGGTCCTTGATCACGGCCGCGACGCCCACCGTCTGCAACGCCGCATTGGCTACCGGCGTCGGCGCGCTGAGAATCTTCAACTCGCGATCCGCAAACGCGTGCGCACACATCTGGCGGCCCCGCGTCGGCGAAGCCTGCTTGCAGAACAACCCGTCAAAGAACGTGCGCGGCGTCACACCGCGCGCCAGCATCAACGCCTTGTCGCGATAGTGGCACAGCAGCCAGTCCTCGCCGTGCAGCAACGGGGCCAGAACCGCCGTCCCCTCGTGCCCAGCGCCGGAAACATGGAAAAATGCCTCCCCACGGTTGTTCAACTCCAACTCCAGCGTGTCGATCCGGCGCGCCGTCACCATCGCCCGGTACACCGCCAATAGCTGCTTCAGATCCATCACTGGCTCGCCTCACTCCATGGTTGATACAGCACCCCGCACCGTGCCGGCCTCCGACCTCTCGCTGCGGGCTGCTGGCAGCACTCTGTTGGTCGACGAACAAACTGCGTCTACTTCTTCTCTTGGCTTTTCTTGGACTATCTTGGCTTATCGGCGTTTTCAGGTCCGCTAACACGCCGGATGATCCACGAAAACACCAAAGTTCGCTACCCCAATATGAGTGAAACAGGCAGCTTACCTGTCTCCTCTGGCTGACAGCCGCCAGGCCTTTCCCACCTTCGCGCCCGTGCGATCATGCTGGCACCATCGCGCCAGCACGGTCCTGCCAGCACCATCGCGCCAGCACAGTCATGCCAGCACAGTCTTGCTGGCACGGCCCGGTTGCTCGCGGACGTAACGGGGCACGGCGTAGCCGGGCAGCTGAGCACGCATGGCGGCGATCAGAGCGTGCCCGCGCTCTGGGGGCACGTAGAAATGCGCAGCGCCGGCCACCTGGTCGAGCTGATGCAGGTAATAGGGCAGCACGCGCAGCGCGAGCAGTCGCTGGCTCAGTGCGATGAGCGTTTCGGGGATGTCGTTGACGCCCCGCAGCAGAACGGACTGGTTGAGCACCGGGATGCCCGCATCGACTAGGCGTGCCAGAGCCTGGGCGACGTCCTGATCCAGCTCGGCCGCGTGGTTGGCATGGATCACCACGACGGATGTCAGGCGGGTGTTTTTGAGGCACGCCACCAGCTGGTCGGTCACGCGTTGGGGGATCACGATGGGCAGCCGGGTATGGATCCGCAGGCGTTGGAGATGGGGGGCCGATTCCAGCTGGCTGATCAGCGCGGCGAGGCGTGCATCGGGGAGGGTCCACGGGTCGCCGCCGCTGAGCACGACCTCCTGGATCGTCGGGTCCCGGGCGATTTGGTCGCAGACGGCCTGCGCGTCGCCGAGGGTGCGGGGGGTGCCGTCCTGGTTGAAATGGCGGCGGAAGCAGTACCGGCAATGGACGGCGCAGGTGGGGGTCGTTACGATCAGGACCCGGCCGGGGTATTTCTGCAGCAGGCCGGGTTGGCGCACGGCCGCCGCGTCGTCGACCGGGTCGGCGAGGTAGCCGGGCACGCTGTCCAGCTCCTGGCTTAGGGGCAGCACCTGCCGCAGCAGGGGGTCGTGGGGGTCGCCGGGCCGCATACGTCGGACGAATTCGAGCGGCACGAAGAGGGGGAAATCGCGGGCGGCTCTCTGGGCGGAGTCCCGGCACGCGGCGGGCAGTTGCAGCAGCTCGCACAGCTGCGCCGGATCCCGCACGGCCCGTTTGAGTGCCTCCTGCCACCGGCTTGTCGCAGGCGAGGGGCTAGGGACAGGAGGGCGGTGAGAGACTACAATTTCCATCCTCGTAGAATAACCATCCACACAGCAGACGCGAAGTAGGGACAACGCACGTGGGTACGTACAAGACCAGCGATTTTCGCAAGGGACTCAAGGTCCAGATAGATGGTGAACCGTACTTGATGATCGAGATGAACTTCGTGAAGCCAGGCAAGGGGAACGCCCTGTACAAGTGCCGCCTGCGCAACCTGCTTCGCAACACGGTTCTGGATCGCACGTACAAGGGGGGCGACACGCTCGAGTCGGCCGACGTGGAAGAGACCGAAGTGGAGTACCTGTACCGGCAGGCCGACAAGTTCGTCTTCATGGACACCTCGACCTACGAGCAGTACGAGCTGGCGGCCGAACAGGTGGGCGACTACTGGAAGTATCTCAAAGAGAACCTCAAGTGCTCGATGGTGCTGTTTAACGGCAGCCCGATCACGATGACCCCCCCCAACCACGTCGAGATGAAAGTGGAGTGGTGTGAACCGGGCGCCAAGGGGGACACGGCGACGAACGTCAGCAAGCCAGTGCGTGTGGAAACGGGCGCCGACTTCCCCGCGCCGATCTTCATCAACATCGGGGACGTGATCAAGATCGACACGCGCACGGGCAATTACGTCGAACGCGTGCGCTCCTGATCCGGACACCGGGCGCTGCAGCGATCCGGACGCCGGGCGCGGTGGGCGGGCGTGCCGGGCGGGGAATTGTCTCATGACCGAGGCGAGATCGGACTACCGTCCCGCGGCCAGCTGGGGGCGTCTGCGCCGGCGCGCGGAGCTGCTGCGCACCGTCCGGGAGTTCTTCGACCAGCGCGGGTTTCTTGAAGTCGAAACGCCCCTCTTGTCGGCCGACACCGTGGTCGACCGGCACCTCGATCCGCTGCCCGTCGCGCTGAGCGACACGGGGTCCTGGTGGTTGCAGACGTCCCCCGAGTTTGCGATGAAGCGGCTGCTGGCGGCCGGCGCGACCGCCATCTATCAGATCACGCGGGCGTTTCGCGGCGCGGAGCAGGGTCCGCGGCACAATCCCGAGTTCACGATGGTGGAGTGGTATCGGGTCGGCGACGACATGTGGCAGGGCATGCAGTTGCTCGACGAACTGACGCAAGTGACGCTCGGACGTGGCGCCGCCGAACGGCTCAGCTATGCCGCGGCGTTCCAGCGCGCCGTCGGACTCGATCCGCTGCACAGCCCGGTCGCGGAACTGGCTGCCGCCGCGCGCCAGCACGGACTCGATCCGAGCGGCACATGGGACCCGGAGGATCGCGACGTCTGGCTCGACGGGCTGCTCGTCACGTGCGTCGAGCCGATGCTCGGCCGCGACCGCCCCACGCTG
Organism: Pirellulaceae bacterium; assembly: GCA_036821925.1. Taxonomy (GTDB): domain Bacteria; phylum Planctomycetota; class Planctomycetia; order Pirellulales; family Pirellulaceae; genus JAAYDI01. The sequence goes on along the minus strand of DAISIS010000302.1, from coordinate 1,585 downwards.
CTCTACGACTATCCGGCCAGCCAGGCCGCTCTGGCTGTCGTGCGGGACGAGCCGGTGCCGGTGGCCGAGCGGTTTGAGCTGTACGTGGACGGCATCGAGCTGGCCAACGGATATCACGAGCTGACCGATGCGGCCGTGCTGCGCGCACGGACGCGGGCTGCCAATCAGGCCCGCCGCGCGGACGGCAAGTGCGTGTTGCCCGAAGCGAGCCGGCTGCTGGACGCCATGGACCACGGTCTGCCCCCCTCCACCGGCGTCGCGCTGGGCTTCGATCGACTGGTGATGGTGGCCGTCGGGGCCCGTGTCCTGAGCGAGGTCCTGGCCTTCCCCATCGACCGTGCGTGATGCGCCGCCGCCGCGCCGCCAGCTGGCCGGCGAAGCGGCCGTCAGGATTCCCGGTGCGCGAAACGCCGCCGCACCAGCACGCGGTACGTTGCGGCGTACTCGTTGCGGGCGTCCGCCGACCGCTGCTCTTCGTGCGTGATCTCCCACTCGTCCGGCACCAGGTCCGGAAAAAACGCATCGCCGTCGACCTGCGTCTGGACCAGCGTGAGGTAAATGCGTTGGACCGTGTCCAACGCGGCCCGGTAGATCTGAGCGCCGCCGATCACGAACGGTTCGGCGTCCTGGCACGCACACGCGAGAGCCGCCGGCACGCTGGACACCACCTGCGCGCCGGGAATCACCAGCTCGGCTTGGCGGGAAACGACGATCGTCTCGCGCCCGGGCAGCAGCCGGCCGATCGAGTCGAACGTCTTGCGCCCCATAATCAGATGATGCCCCATCGTCAGCCGCTGGAACCGCCGGAGATCGGCCGCCAGGTGCCACGGCAGCTGGCCGCCACGGCCGATCACCCGGTCCGGAGTCATTGCGACGATGATCGAAGCTGCCATACCAGTTCACTCATACGGCGATCGGCGCGCGGATGTGCGGGTGCGGATCATAGTGTTCCAGCCGGAAGTCAGCGTACTGAAAGTCGAAGAGCGACTGGACCTGCGGGTTGACCGTCATGGTCGGGAGCGGTCGTGGTGTGCGCGACAGCTGCAGACGCGCCTGCTGCACATGGTTCTGATACAGGTGCGCATCACCGAATGTGTGGATGAACTCCCCCGGCTCCAGACGGGTGACCTGGGCGACCATCAAGGTGAGCAACGCGTAGGAGGCAATGTTGAACGGCACGCCCAGGAATACGTCCGCGCTGCGCTGATACAGCTGGCACGAGAGCCGGCCGTCGGCGACGTAGAACTGGAACAGCAGATGGCAGGGAGGCAATGCCATCTGCGGCAGGTCCCCCACATTCCAGGCGCTGACCACCAGACGCCGCGAATCGGGGTCCGCCGGGATCCGCTCCACCACCTGGCTCATCTGATCGACGGCCTCCCCCGAGCCGGTCGTCCAGCTGCGCCACTGGTGCCCGTAGATCGGTCCGAGTTCGCCGCGCTCATCGGCCCATTCGTCCCAGATCGACACCCCGTGCTGGTTCAGATAGCCGATGTTCGTATCGCCGCGCAGAAACCACAGGAGCTCGTAAATAATAGACTTCAGGTGCAGTTTCTTGGTCGTCACCAGCGGGAAGCCGTGCTGC
>DAISIS010000301.1:0-7014 GCA_036821925.1 Pirellulaceae bacterium | reverse complement strand
CGCCTTCCCATTCGAGGATCAGCTTGCGGCCGTCTTCGCCCCAGAACACATTGCTGAACTCGAGCTTGCCGAGTTTGTCGCCGGGTTGAGCCCACACGACCGTCCAGTCGGGATTCCGGAACTGGTAGGTCACCTGCATGTCGACCGGGCAATCCCACAGGCCGCGGGACGGCGCCGTGCCGGTCGCTTCGACCGTGAACGAGCGGGGGCCGTCCGCGTCGAGGCACCACAGAATGGTGCTGAACTGGTGCGCTCCGCGGTCGCGGATCTGGCCGCCTCCCGACTCCAGGAACCAGCGGAAAACGCCGGGACAGTAAGCCGGGTTGTAGCTGCGCCAGCGGAGCGGACCCAGCCACAGATCCCAATCCAGTTCCGGCGGCGGTGACGCGTCGGGCTGATCGCCACCGACCGGATTCTCATAGTGCCAGCAGGTGACCCGGTTGACCTTGCCCACGATCCCGTTGCGGATTGCGCGGCAGGTGTAGTAGGCGCCCCAGCCGGTGCGGCCCTGAGCGCCAACCTGGACTTTCCGCCCGTAGGTGCGCGCGGCCGTCACCATAGCGCGGCCTTCGTGGATCGTCACCGACGACGGCTTCTCCACATACACGTGCTTGCCGGTCTGGCAGGCGTGCACGGTCTGGGCCGCGTGCCAGTGATCGGGGGTGGCGATGACGACCGCGTCGATGTCCGGCCGCAGGCAGATGTGGCGGTAGTCGCGGTACGGTGTCACACCCGCTCCGGCCAAGTCGATGGCCTTGGCCAACGCCCGCTCGTCAACATCGCAGACGGCCGCGATGTTGACCCGGCCCTCGGCGCGGAACTCCGTCATCCGCTGCAGGTGGCCGCTGCCCATGCCGCCCACGCCGATATGGGCCACGGTGAGCCGATCGTTGGCGCCGGGTCGGCCGGGCCGCGCCAGGGCCGTGCTGGGGACAAAATAAGGCGCTGCCATCGCCGCGCCGCTCGCCGCCAGGAACTGGCGTCGCCGCATTCGTACTGTGCGTTGCATCGTCTTGACTTCCTCGTCGGCCCGGAACGCTGGCCTGGACCCCACAGGTGCGCACGCCTGGACCTGACCGGTCCCCCTGCGCAGTCCCCGGGTGCGGCAGGGACTCACCGCGTCCGCATTATCAGTCCCCGGTGCTGGGGATGCAATCGACGGCCGGAGGAATCTCGCGGCGTCTTCCCCGCCGCGCGCCGGCGTACCGCCAGACGAGCCCCGTGAGGATCAGCGCGCCGCCCGCATACGTCCACCAGCGCGGTGGCTGGTACGTCGGCTCGGCGTGCCACGCCAGGAAGACCCAGACGGGAACCAGGATCGGCTCGAGCAACGCGATGCCCGATGCCTCGTGCCCGGAAATCCAGCGCACGCCGCGCGCAAACAGCAAATAGGGGAGACCCAGTTGCAGCATCCCAAACGCCGTGAGGTAACCCAGCTGCGTGCCGGTCGGCCAGACTCCATGGGCCACCACCCACGGCGACAGCACCGCGGCCGTCACCGCCAGATTCAGGGCGATCAGCCAAGCGGTGTCCTGGTCCCGCAGTTGCCGCATACACAGCACCACGCCTGCAAACGCTATGCCGCTCAGCGCTCCGAAAATGACTCCGGATAGCTGTTCGCCCTGCGCTTCAAACCACAGGATGAAGCCGACGCCCAACATGCCACACAGGACGAGCGTCCAGTCGCCCGGATGGACGCGTTCGCCGAACACGAACACGCCGATCAGGAACACCCATGCCGGTGCGACGTTCTGCAGCCAGATCGCGTTGGCGGCGGTGGTCCGCGTCATGGCCGTGAGATACATATAGTTCATCGCGGCGAACACTAACACCATGGGGATTAATCCCGCATGCCAGCGCGGGCGGCGGACGAGGGGGGCCACGAACAGGCAGGCGAACAGCGCGCGCCAGAAGGCCAGATACATGCCGCGGTGTTCGAGCGGCCAGTGTTCGAACAGCGGTGCCTTGGCAAAGAAGCCGCTGGTGCTCCACAACACGGCGGCCGCCACGACCAGCAACCGCCCCCGCATCCGCTCGATCGACGACGGCTCGCGTGTGAGGGAGGGAGCTGGCATACGCCGATGATGGCAGGCGCGGCGGCCGTCTGCAAGGCCCGACTGCGGGTGCGACCCTATCCTTTCTGCGCGGTCAGTGGTACACTGAACCGCTGCTGGCACATGGTCGCTCCACCGGATCTGGAAGTGATGAATACGAAACCGTCCGAGGCCGCGCCTCACGATCAGTCTATGCCTGCAGAGCAGGTGAATTCCCCGGAGTCTTCCGCCGAAGCACCCCAGCCGGTCAACGGCGCGCAGACGCCCGAAACGCGCGGTCGGATTCAAGTTGGCTCACGCCGCGACAAGACGCCTGCTGCCCCGCAACCGGCCCGGCCGGCGCCCGCCGTGCCGCCGAGTCAGCCGGCCAGCGCGGAGCCGCCGGGCAGCTCGGAGCCGCCGGTCAGGCAGCGCGCTCCGGTGCGCCCTCCTTCGGTGCGCGAGCCGCTGTCGGACGATCTGGAACGGCAGTTTGCCGCGGCCATGGGGGACGCCTCGCTCGATGAAATCCTCTCGGGCGGTGCAAGTCCTCAGCCGGTGGCCGGGCTGGAGCTGGAGTCGCGCCAGCGATCGCAGATTGTGCGGATCCACGGCGACAACGTGTTCTTCTCGCTCGGGGGACGCCATGAAGGAGTGGCGTCGCTGCGGCAGTTTCCGCAGCCGCCGGAACTCGGCACGGAAATGGAAGTGATTGTGAAGGGCTATCACGAGGACGATGGCCTGTACGAACTGCTTATCCCCGGCGCGTCGACGCACGTCGAAGACTGGTCCGATCTGACGGAAGGGGCGGTGGTGGAAGCCCGCATTACCGGTGCCAACACCGGCGGGCTGGAGTGCAAAGTGGGGTCCATTCGCGGCTTCATCCCGTCGAGCCAGATTGCCATGTTCCGCGTCGAGGACTACGCCGAGTTTCTCGAGCAGAAGCTGCTGTGCGTGGTGACCGAAGTCAATCCCAAACGCAAGAACCTCGTCCTCAGCCGCCGCGCGGTGCTGGAACGCGAGAAGGAGGAGGCGCGCAAGGAACGGCTGGCCAGCATGGAGGTGGGGCAGGTCGTGGAAGGGGTGGTCCGCAAGATCCTCGACTTCGGCGCGTTTGTCGATGTCGGGGGCGTCGACGGGCTGGTGCACATCAGTCAGCTGAGCTGGGATCACGTCAAGGATCCCCACGAGGTGCTGCAGGAAGGTCAGAAGATCCGCGTGAAGATCGAGAAGGTCGACCTGCAGACCGGCAAGATCGGATTGTCCTACCGCGACCTGCTCGAACACCCGTGGGTCCACATCGACGACAAGTTCCCGGTCGATGCGGTGGTCACGGGAACGGTCTCGCGGATCGCGAAGTTCGGCGCGTTTGTGAAACTGGCGCCGGGTATCGAGGGGCTGGTGCACATCTCGGAATTGTCGCATGCCCGCGTCCCGTCGGTGGCCAGCGTGGTGTCGGAAGGGCAGGCGGTGGAGGTCAAGGTCCTGGCCGTGGATCCGGCGTCCCAGCGGATCGCGTTGTCCATGAAGGCCGTGCTGCCCACGCCGGCCGAAGAGGAACCGGAGCTCGAGGCGGAGTCGCCGGCCGAGACGCCACCGGAACCGATGGTGGCGAAGCGTCACACGCCGCTGCGCGGCGGGACCGATCGCGCCAGCGGCGGAGAGCAGTTCGGACTCAAGTGGTAGAGGGTGTAACCGTAACGGATTCCAGTCCATGATCCCAGGGAGCGAGCGACGATGAGCGACGTGGCGCATTTCTCGGACGACAATTTCGAGGCAGAAGTTTTGCAGTCCCCCGAGCCGGTCCTGGTCGATTTCTGGGCGACCTGGTGCGGCCCCTGCCGCCAGATCACGCCGATGATCGAAGAGCTGGCCACGGAATTCGTGGGCTCGGTCAAGGTCGGCAAGCTGAACATCGACGACAACCCGGGCATCGCCCAAGAGTACAAGGTCTTCAGCATCCCTACGCTCATCGTGTTCAAGAACGGCCAGGACGTGCAGCGGTTTGTCGGCGTGCAGCCCAAGGCCAAGATCAAAGAGGCGCTGGAATCCGCCGGGCAGTGACGCACGCCACCCGCGGTGTCCCCCGGGCTGATTGACCGGCGGGCTCCCCCGGCCGCTTACTCCGAATCCAGCAGGCTCAGGTTCGGCGCGATCCGCTGCAACTCGTCGCGCATGAAGTGCTTGATGCGCGCTGTGGTCTTCATGCGGACCGCCCGCCGCAACAGCTCGCGCGCGTGCGGAATCGTCACGTGCGAGGCGAGGTCCTTCAGCGACGGTACGAAGGCCGGACTCATGCTGAAGCTGCGTAAACCCATGCCCAGCAGCAGCACGAACGCGCGGGGTTGGGCCGCCATCTCCCCGCACAGCGTCAAGGGCTTGCCGGCCCGCACGCAGGACTCCACGATCCGCGCGAGCACTTGGAGTACGGCGGGGGCCAGCGGCTGGCACAGGTGGCTGACTTTCGGGTTGTCGCGATCGGCCGCCATCAGGTACTGCACCAGATCATTGGACCCGATCGAGACGAAATCCACCGCGTGCAGCAGCGTGTCGATGGAGATCGCCGCGGCCGGCACCTCGAGCATCATGCCGATCGGCGCCGCCACGTAGTCCTTGCCCTCCGCCTCCAGCTGCACGCAGGCGCGGCGGACCATCTTGCGCACACGGTTGATCTCCTCGAGCGTCGTGATCATCGGGAACATGACCCGCACCTCGCCACGCTTGCCACGCGCCAAGGCCGCTGCCCGCAGAATCGCGCGCAGCTGCGTCAGAAAAATCTCCGGATGCTCGAAAGACAACCGGATGCTGCGCCAGCCCAGAAAGGGATTGGCTTCCTTGTGGTGGTGCCCCAGATAGGGCACCGTCTTGTCGCCGCCGATGTCGAGCGTGCGGATCGTCACCTGATGACGCGGCGCGGCCGCAATGATCGCCCGATAGGTCTTGAGCTGCTCTTCTTCGTCGGGCAGGCCCGGATGGGTCAGGTAGAGATACTCCGTGCGGAACAGGCCAATGCCCGCCGCCCCCATCGCTTTGGCCGCCTGCACATCGGCGACGTTGTTGATGTTGGCCTGCAAACTCAGCTCCACCCCGTCCGCCGTCATCGCCGGCTGGTCCCGGTTGGCCGCCAGCTGGTCGCGCAGATGAAAGAACTCACGCTCCAGCTTGCGGTACGCCGCCCGACTCTCCGCATCCGGATTGACTGTCACATGCCCGTCACGCCCGTCGACCACGATGGTGTCGCCGGTGTTCACGTACCGCAATATGCCGGGTACCCCCGATACGGCGGGAATGCCGCGGCTCCGCGCCAGGATCGCCGCATGACTGGTCTGGCTCCCCGCCTGCGTCACGATGCCCTTGACGTCGATGTCGCCCAACGCCACCACCTGTGACGGGAGCAGCTCGTCCGCCACGATGATCAGCGGGCCCTGCAGCGAACTGACCGCGCCCGGCCGCGCCAGGCTCGACAGATGCGAAGAGATCCGGATGACCACGTCCCGCACATCGTTCAGCCGTTCGCGAAGATACTCGTCCTTGGTCCGCGCAAAGAGCGACTTGTATTCGTTCAGCAGCCGGTGCAGCGCCGCCGGGGCCGTCAACCGGTCCTTGGCGATCCAGGTGCGGACCTTTTCGGAAAACGAGGCGTCCCGCAAAATCGACTCGTGCACCCCGAAAATCGCCGCCTCGTCCCGCCCCATCGACGATTCCACCTTCGCCTGCAACGCGCGCAAATCGGACCCGGCGTGCTCCCGAGCCGCTTCGTACTGCGCCAGCTCGGCCACCACATCTTCGTCTGCGAGACGCTGTGTGTCGGGATCCACGAAAATCTCATGGATACAGTAGGCGATCCCGACCGCGACTCCCGGGGAAACGGGGATTCCTTTTCGCATGCTCCGCAATGTAGCAACCGGGCGGCCGGTTGACAAATGGCTCCTCGTCGTTCGGGGGGTGTGCGTGAGGTCTGTAAGTCGTTGACTGCTTGTGGCTTGCGTGAAGGTCTGCAGACGCAAGTCATCGGTTGTAGCCGTCCGGCGGGGGCACTATACTGTGATGCTTTCCGATCCCAGGACAGACAGGCCGATGAGGCGTTCCCGGGGCCGGCGCTCTGCGGGCCGGCGGGAACGATTGACTAGGACGAGTATTGGAGATATTGCGCATGGCACCCACGAAAGACGAAGTATTTGCGAAGGTCAAGGAAGCTCTAGTTGACGCTTTGGGTGTGGATGATGACGAAGTCACGGCCGAGGCGACAATGGTCGGCGACTTGGGTGCCGAGTCCATTGACTTTCTGGACATCGTGTTTCGGCTCGAGAAGGCCTTCGAAATCGAGATCCCGCGGTCGGAACTCTTTCCGGAGGATGTTCTGACCAGTTCCGAGTATGTCCAGGACGGGAAGGTGACGCCGGAAGGCATCGCCGAACTCAAGAAACGCATGCCCTTTGCGGATCTCTCGAAGTTCGAAGACAACCCGGCGGTCCAGGAGTTCAGCAACCAGTTGACGGTTCAGGACCTGTGCCGTTACGTGGAAAGCAAAGTCGGGGCCCAGTAAGCCGTACCGCGGATTGGCTCGTTGTGGGATCGTGACGAATGAGACGACGTGTCGTCATAACGGGGATCGGTTGCGTCAACCCCATGGGGCATGACGTGGAGACTGTCTGGTCCGGTCTGAAGGAAGGCAAGTCGGGCGTCGCGCAGACGACCATCTTCGACGCCTCCACGTTCCCCACGACGATCTCGGCCGAAGTGAAGAACTGGGACGTCTCGCAGGTGGGGGAGGACCCGGCCGTGTGGAACAATCGCGGACGCCACTCCCGCTTCGCGGCCGGAGCGGCCCGGCAGGCCGTCCAGGCCTCCGGCGTCCTCGACTCCCCGGGCCTCGACCCGGAGCGGTTTGGCGTGTATCTGGGCAGCGGCGAGGGAAGCCAGGATTTCTTCTCCTTTGCCGACATGAAGTCTATGGCGCTGGGGGCACTGCGCTCCTTGC
>DAISIS010000300.1:0-7050 GCA_036821925.1 Pirellulaceae bacterium | reverse complement strand
CACGGAAGTGATGCTGGGGCAGCGTCTGGAACTGATCGACGAAAACGTGATCGATGCAGTCGGGGAGACCGTCAACATCGTGGTCGGACAAGCCAAGTCCAAACTCGATTATCTGGCCCTCAGCATGGGCATTCCCACCGTCGTGACGGGACGTGGCCAGTCGATCCGGTTCACCGGCCAGACCGATCCGGTCTGGTTCGCCTTCACCTCCGCGTGGGGCGCGATCGACATGTGCGTCGGCCTGACCGCCGTGTCGGCCTGCGAGCCATCTGCGGCGCTCTGTGCCGCCTGCTGACCTCCGCGCATACTGCCCGCCCCGGCAAACCTTGGCTCCGGCGCGTTGCAGCGCCCGGCGGCATGGCGTACGATCGGCGTTCAGGAGGAACCGATACCATGTACGCACGATCCGGGTGGCTACAGGTGGTGGTGTTGGTGATGCTGGCCGCGGAACTGCCGGCACAGACAACGGGCGAACGGCCCTACGAACTGGTCTGGGCGGGGCGAACGCAGGACGAGCGCCCGGCGCTGATCGACTTCGAAGACGAAGACCTGGCGAACTGGGCGGTGCTCTGCGAGCAGGCGGAGGCGTCTTTCGCGCGGTCGCAAGAACAGCCGCTCTGGGGCGACTACGTGGGCCAGCTCGTCTATCGGGGCACGGGGCCCCAACCCAAGGTGACACTGCGGCCGCCTGCGCCGGTGGCCATCGCTGCCCCGTTCGACTGTGTCAACCTGTGGCTGTACGGGAACAACTGGGCCTGGGTCACCGATCCGACGACGCCGCAAGTGGACGTGCGGATCGGCCTGCAGAACGCGGCCGGGACACAGTTGACTGTCCCGCTGGATCGGGTCCGCTGGAAGGAATGGTGGCTGATGCACCGCCGCCTGACGCCCGAACAACTGGCGATCCTGGGGGACCGCCCCAGCGTGGTAAGTATCGAAATCGTGGGCGGCCGTAACCCGGAAGATCGGACGCTCTTCTTCGACAACCTGGCCGTCTACCGCGAGACGCTGGCACCGCTGGAATTCACGCCGCGTCCGGCACGCGGGATTTCGCTGCCGGAAGGCCAGACAGTGGGCACCAACACAGGACCCGGCGTCTTGCCGTTTCCGACTCGTGAGGAGACGATTCTGCCCGACAATCTGACGCGCGAGTTCCAGACCGCTGTCCGCCAGGAGGCAGAGGGCGCGTATGCGTTCCACTACACGGGCGCTGATGGCCAGCTGACCTATCGCTACCGGCCGCACACGGGCACGCTGGGCGACATCACGGCCGAATGGGTGGGCCGCGGGGCGGCCTTTCGCCCGTGCGTCGAAGGGGGCGTGTATTTCTCTGCCGGCTCCGACGGTGGCGTGGTGGTCCCCGAGCGGATCGAGCTGGTCCAGACACAACTCGACGGGGAGCGGCTGGCCGCCACGTGGCGCTGCGCCGTGGGATCACGTACCGCGCAGGTCACGTATACGCTGCGCCTCTGGCAGAAGTCGCTGGTGGTCGACGTCTGCTGCCCGGGCAACGAGATTGGCGAGTTCCGGATTGGCCAGGCGGTGGGAGTTGCTGACCCGCGTCTGGTGACGCTGCCGTTTCTGGTCGGTGCCGAGCATCGGCCGGCCGTGCTGGTTGCCGGCCCGGCAGACACGCCCCTGTTCGTCTCGGCGCTGCTGGACCATTGCCGCTCCAATTCCTCGCTGTTCTGGTTCACCAATCAGGTAGCCGACGACGGCGCCACCCTCAACGGCGGCTCCCGCTACCTTCCCCGGACCGATGGCCAACGCAATCCGGTTTTCGAGCGGCTGTTCCTCACCGTCACGCCGCACTTCACCGAGACGCTGCCGAACATCCCCAACCCGAAATCGCCCTGGATGCACGTGGCGGGGGAGCGGGTGTGGCGCGCGCATGGCGCTTCGAACCGCCAGCACGATTACGCCTACTGGCGGAAGGTCGCGCGATACGGGATGACCCAGGTGGCCATCACCGATCACGAGACGGGTTGGCGCGACGGCGGCGAGAGTTTCACGCTGCGCACGCGGGCGGCACCCCAGAAAGGCGGGGACGCTGGGCAGGCGGACTACGCGCGCCGGATCCGAGCACTCGGATTCCGCTACGGCATCTACAACAACTACACCGACTTCGCGCCGGTCAATGAGCACTGGAGCGAGGATTACGTGACGCGTCTGCCCGACAACCAGTGGCATCCGGCCTGGGCCCGCTGCTACAACCTCAAGCCGGCGCGGGCGGTCGAACTGGAGGCCCGGCTCGCGCCGATCATCCAGGACAAGTTCCAGCTGGACACGGCCTACTGCGACGTGCATACCGCGGTGCGCCCCTGGGCCTACTGCGATTTCGACGCCCGTGTGCCTGGCGCCGGGACCTTTGCCGCCACGTTCTACGCGTACGGCGAGATCATGCTGCATCAGAAACAGACCTGGAACGGTCCGGTCTACAGTGAGGGGAACAACCACTGGTACTACTGTGGCCTGACCGACGGCAACTACGCGCAGGACCAGGTCGGTCAACTGGCTACCAGCCCGTGGCTTGTGGACTTCGATCTGCGGAAGATGCATCCGCTGTGCTGCAACTTCGGCATGGGCAACCCTGACATGTTCTACGGCTCGGACGGTCTGCGCAGCGCCATGGCCCAGGATGACCAGGCGTGGCTGGATCGGTTCCTGGCGGCGACGCTCGCGTTCGGTCACACGGGGTTCCTGGTCTTCGAAGGGGGCTTTGAAAACGCCGTGCGCAGCTATTACTCGGTGCAGCAGGTGCATGCGCGCTACGCCCAGCAGCTGGTGGCGTCGATCCGCTATCACGATGGCCAGGGGCAGCTCCTGGAGACGGACGCGGCCGTGGCCACCGGCGCCTATCGCCGTTCGCAGGTCGCCACGCAGTACGCCGACGGGCTGGAGGTGTTCGTCAACGGGCACCCGACCGAGAGCTGGCAGTTGCCCGAGACGCTCCTGCCCCCCAACGGCTGGTTCGTACGCAGCGGAGCCGGCGCGCCGCTGTTGGCCTGGAGCGCTCTCCGCGACGGTCAGCGCGCGGACTATGTCGAGTCGCCGGCCTACCTGTACGCGAATGGACGCGGACGTCTGACACGGTTCCCCCAAGCCACCGCCAACGGGCAGCTTGTGGCGCTGCGGCGCGACGACGGGACGGTGGAACTGCTCGCCCTGGGGGACAGCCCGGTGCTGGGCGTTTCGCTCGACGGACGTGCCGCAGATGCGGTGGCACTGGACGCAGAGGGTCAGCCGCTGGGAGCAGCCGACACGCGACTGAGCCGCGGGATCGTGTACGTGGCCGCGGTGCCTGAAGCCGTCAGCTACCTGCTCACCCCCACCCAGGCTCCGACGCGACCGCTCACCTGCCAGCGCACGACGGCCGTGCCGGGGGAAACCATGGTGCTCGGCCCGGCGGGAACGACGGTGCGGATTCCGCCCGACGCAGCGGTCGGCAGCCAGTACTGGCACACGCTCGATGGCCAGTGGATCGACTTCACGATCGTCCCGCTGGTTGTGCCGTCATTCAGCCGGACCGCCACCGGGTACCAGCTGCAGCTGGTCTCCCAGCTGCCCGACGCGGCCGGCGCCGTCGTGCAGCTGGGTCCGGAGCGGCGCGAGGTGGACCTGCGCGCGGGCGAGCCTGTGACGCTGGACTTCGCGATCGACCCGCCCGGCGACGGCCAGGTGCACCCGCTGCCGCTGACCACCACCGTGGGGGAACTGGTCTACCAACGCACGTGGTGGGCACGCACCCTGCGCGGCCTCAAACCGCTCGGCGCGCTGCCGGAGTCGCTCGAGACGGGTGAGCGTCTGCGCGGCCAGGCGGAAACAACGCTCGAAGGACGCACGATGGCTGTCGCACAGTGGGAGGAGCGGGCCTGCGGGAATGAGGCCAAACGCTGCCTGTTCATGCATCCGCCGTATGCCGGCGGCGTCGGCTATGTGTTCGCGCTGTTCGAGCCGATGAGCGTGCCACGCGAACCCCAGGCAGCGCTGCGGTGCCTGGTGGGCAAAGGGGACGGCAGCGACTCGGGCGACGGGCTGCTGTTCCGGATCGCAGTTGTGGACCCGGGCGGCACCGAGACGATCGTGGCAGAGAAGCAGTGGATTGAGCATGCCTGGACACCGCTGGAGGCCGATCTCTCACGCTGGGGCGGCCAGCAGGTCCGGATCAAGCTCATCACGGACGTGGGACCCCACGACAATTCGTCCGGGGACTGGGGGTGCTGGGCCGATCTGCGCATCGAATCGCGGGATCCGGTGCCGATCACGACGATTCACCAACAGGAACCGGCTCCCTGACGCCACCGCGAAGGGGCCGGCCGCCTGCCGGTCCCGTGCGACAGACCTACTCAATCGCCTCGACGTCAGCGTTCTTGGCCTCGGGGCTGATCGCCTGCTGTTGTTCCGGACCTTCCCCGACCACCGCGGAAGGATTCAGGACCAGCTGGTCCCCTTCCTGCAGCCCCTCGCAGATCTCCACGAACTTGTCGTTCGTCTGCCCCAGAGTGACATCCTGACGCCTGAGTTGGCCGCGTTCGGCCACATAGCACCAGCTGGCGTCACGCCGCTGCACAATCGCCTGCACCGGGACGCACAGCACGTTGGCCAGGTAGTTCATGTGGATTTCCACCACGGCCGTCATGCCCGGCTTGAGTTGTTCCACTTCCTGATCGATCGTGACGATGGTTTCGTACACCTTCGTGTCGGAGCTGAGCCAGTTGCCCGGGTCCGGCAGCACGGCAACGGATTCGACGGTGCCCCGATAGATGCGGTCGGGGAAGGCGTCGAGCCGAATGGTGGCCTCCAGACCGGGCCGGACGCGATCGACCACCGATTCATGGACGGCCGTCTTGACCCGCATCCGCGACAGATCGGGGATGCTCATCAGCGGCTGCCGTTCGCGGACGGCGGTTCCCGCCTTGATCAACGCCGACTGGCCCCCCCACCGACCGCCTTCCACGTAGTAGGCCACCATGCCGTTCTGTGGCGAGTAGATCTTGCATTTGCCCAACTGCTCGCGGTAGCGCGACAGCCGCTCCTCTTCTCGCTTGAGCGACAGTTCTGCGGACTCCTTCCAGGCTTCTGCCTGTTCCAGCAAGGCGGCGTTTTCGACCACCACCTGGTCCAGGCTGCGGCGCGCTGTATCGACCGCGCCCTCCAGCACCAGCCGCTTCTTGCGATAGTCGTATTCGGTGAGTTCGCGCCGCCGCGCGTTCTGGCGCTCCAGCCCGCTCTTGGCACGCAGAGCATGCAGCCGCGCCTGCGCCAGGTCTCCGAAACTCTTGTAGCCCAGTTCGTACAAGTACTCCATGCCGACCAGGTTGCGGTCATCAATGGCCTTCTGCGCCTCCTGCTCCTGAATCGACAGTTCGACGTCCTGCAACTCGATCTGGTATGTCCCCCCGTACTCATCCTCATATTGCCGCAGCGCCAGGTCAGCCAACTCCACGTCGAGTCGCGCTTTGGCCTCGGAAGTCTCGTTACGCGACTTCCGGTTCTCGAAATTCACTCGCGCTTGAATCTCCTTTGCCCGCGCCTGCTCCGTGCTCAACACCTGACTGTCCAGCCGTTCCTGGTGCGGCGCCGCGTCCAGCTCGACAAGCAAATCACCCTTCCTGACCGATACACCGTTGTCGATAATCCACAGGATCGGCGTTCCGTTGATGCCATCCCCTTGCACGTCTTCCACTTCGCACAGGATGTCCACGTTGTTCTGGCTCTCGATCGTGCCACGCTCCGTCACGGCGATGGCCAGATCGCTGCGCTGGACCGTCGAGTAGACGAACTCCGAATCCGCATGAGCCGAATCGGAACGCAGGCTCACGAACGCCGCCACCAGCGAGAGCACCGCACATACCAGCACCGCCACGACCCCCAGACGCCGACGCCGCAGTCGCCTCGACTGGCCCGGGTCAGGTTGCCCTGCACGCGGTGACGGCGCGGCCCCGTCCACCCGCAGCACGGCCGTCTTACTTGCGTCCCGGTTCAATGCAGATGATGTCGTCATGTGGATGCGACTCCGGCTGCCTGCCGTCAAGATCTGTCCGCAGCGACGGGTAGGGTCAATCACCAACCTGCCTGCCGGCAGGCCTCGTGTCGCTGGCCAAGGAAGGTTACGCCCTTCATACTACCCGCCTGGCTGAGCCGTGGCAACCGAGAAACCGCCTCTCGCACCCATTTGCGACGCGGGACGGGCAGGAATCCCCCCCTTGTTTGTCGCTCTGCGCCGTCCGCCCTGAACGCTGCCCGAGCGGTTGGGGGCCTGCAGGTGCCGACGGCCCTGGCATCACGTCTGCGATAGATCGGCTGGTCTTTCTCAGTGTGCCGAGCCGTTCGTTCGGCAACAGCCGTGTCAGTTGCAGTGGAGAACACCACCATGACGGACGACGAGTTGACCTATGAGCATTGGCAGGCGATGGCGGAACTGCAGGTCCGGTTCATCGAGGCGCTGGCCGCGTATAAGGTGGAGGCGGCGAAGGCGGAGCTGGTGTCCGCCGTCGCGGCTGGCGAATGGGAGGTCGCCCGCATGAAGGCGGACGTTGTGCAGGAGCTGGAGGCCAGTCTGAAGCGGCTCACGCGACTGCGCGGGGTGACCGGGCGGCGCGTCGCACGGCTGGCGCGGCATGTGCGCGATGTGACCAAGATCCGCGACGGTGAGCATCTGGCCCCCAGTCAGCTGGCGCTCGTGTGGGGCGCCTACACGGTGTTCGAACGCCTGGCACCGCCCGCCGTGCTGGCCGAGATCATCGCCACACCGTTGCACGCCAATTCCCGGCTGGGCAGCAGCTACGCCGATCCCCGCCGGCCGCGCAGTACGTGTCCCGATCCGCCGCCGAACGTCGACAATGTGCTCGCGCTGATCGGGTGGCTCAAACGCCGCGGCTATGTGCCGCGGCGCGGGACCGACGCCTATCGTCAGGTCAGCGGCGCGGTGGCGTCGATCGCTGGCGTGGCGCAGAGCGAGATGCAGGCGCTGCAGGAGGCGCTCCGCCAGATGGAAGCCGGGACCTACGACACTTGGCAGCCGGTGGTGATCGCCGCACTGCCGGACAG
>DAISIS010000299.1:0-7050 GCA_036821925.1 Pirellulaceae bacterium | reverse complement strand
TGCTGCCGCGCGTGGCTGTCAGCAACTGCGCGCGTTCCTCCTGAGCGAGGCACCAGGCGGTGAGGAAGATATACAGCCGGGCCTGCACCCGACCGGCAAGCACGTCGTCCTGCAGGTACTGGCCGTACGGCGCGCCCATCCGGCCCAGCGGTCGGCGAACCTGGTACACTCCGGGCAACGTGACCGCCGTGCCGCCGGCCGCCACGCGCATCATGCTCTGCTCGTCGATGACCGCCGCCACATCGGGCCGGAAGGGACGCGGCTGTGCCAGCAGCGGCTGGTCGAGCGCGTCGAGGCGGTTCATCTCAGCCCACAGACGCGGGTCATCAAACCAGCCGGCTGCGCCGAGGTCCATCCACCAGGTGGCGAAGTTGCGCACCGCGCACTGCCCGGTGTTGCGCCGCAGTTCCTCGGTGGTCTCGGCCAGGGTATCGACGCGATTGTAGCCGGAATCCTGCGCGCTGAGGAAGGTACGGGTATCGTCTTCGTAGAGCCACATTTTGCCGGCCAGCGCGACGCTCTCCGCAGCGGTCATGGCGGGCGCGCTCTCGCCGGGCCCGCGATCGAAATAGGAGATTGGCGAACAGAGCACGTCAATGTCAGGGCAATCCAGCACACGCCGCAGCGCGTAGTGGCCGGAGGTGCCCGGCCCATTGATGACCGCGCCGAACTCGAACAGGTAGCCGTAGAAGAACACCACCAGTTTGCGCCCGTGCGTTGCTTCACGCACTGCGCGCGCCAGCTGGCACACGCAGTCGGCCATGGCCTGCTGCTGGAACTCGGTGAAGTCGATCACCGCGCGCTCGGTGAGGGGATCGCGCAGCACGCCGGCCGGCGCGGCACGCCGCGCCGCGGGTGTGGGGACCGTCACGGTGGCCAGCGAAACCTGCGGGTCACGCCATGCCTGTCGCAGCGTGGCGTCCGTGGCGTAGCGGTCGGCGAGCCAGGCACGCCAGGCGCGCAGATCTCCCTCGGCGTAGCCGTTCAGCGCCCCGCCCCACGTCTCCTGGTAGAACCACTCGGCCGTGTTCTGGCCGCACGGATGATACCCGGCCATGTGGGGACCGAACTTCTCCTCCAGATGTGTCACCAGCACGGACAGCCGCTCCGCCGCGTCGCGGCGGTAGGTCGGGGACGCCACCACCGGATAGCCGAACTGCGGGCCGCTGTCCCAGACCATGTCGTCCGCGGGGTGCGCCTCGCGCCACCACTGCGGTGCGTTGCAGCCGATGCGTGGCAGCAACAGCGCGTCCGGGTTGGCACTTAGCACTTCCTGGCATTGCGCGTCAACATGGGTCCAGTCGACTTCTTCACCCGGTCGCGGCCACGGCAGATCGACGGGAAACGATACGAAACGAGCACCGGCCCGGCCGGCCATCTCGATCTGCGATGCATAGCCATTGGACGGGCCGCCCAGGAAGACGTACGGGTCGCCCGGCCGATAGACGGCCACCATCAGGTCCCGCGCCGGCTCAGCGCGGACCCACAGGCTGACGCGGTACCGGTGGTCCTTGTGCAACGTGAGATTCGCCTGGTGATAGAGGTGGAAATCCGGCCATGCGCCATCCGCCGGCGCACGCAATGTCACGCGCAGTCCCGTCGAGCCGTCCCGGCCAGCTCCCTGGGAGACTTGGACCTGACCCACCGTGTTGCGTCCCCCCTCAGGCCAGATGTTCCACTGGCGCGCAAAGGCGCCGTCGCCCGACTCGAAGTCGCACGGCGCGAACACATCCTGACCAGTCGTGAGGTCCTGCATGCGAATCGCGTCCAGATCGACGCTGCCGGCGAGGTGCCCGAACCGCAAGTGCAGGGTCGCTCGGCCCGGCTCGTCCTGCGCCGACACGAACTCGAAACTGATATCAGCGCCGGACGGCTCGGCACGCAGCGGTTCGGTGCCCGGCAGGCCGAAGAACATGCGCGCCCGCACGGGCGCGCCATCCACGACCAGCCGCGGAGCGCCCGCCGACGCGTCGACCCGTACCGTCTCGACCGCTTGAGCAACAGAAACCCAGGCAAGTCCCAGCATCAGCGCGCAGCAGGTGCGATACGCTCGCGTCATGGTGATCCTCCGAAGTCCGACAGACTCAGTTGAGGCGCGTCGCGAAACCTGCGGCGTCTGGCGCTCAACCGTTATCTCTTCAAGTAGAGCGGTTCCGCTCTGTCCACGCAATCCAACGCAGTGGCCACGCACATCCGATCGGGCGAGCTGGCACGACCGCGGCCCCTGCCGGCGTGTCGGGCAGCCGGAGCATCCGGGGTGAGCTCCGGTGCACGCTGTGGCACCGCACCGAATTTTGGTCGCCCCATCGGCGTTTTCCCGCGCGGGCATCGCCCGCGTGAGGTAAGATGAAGCCATCCGCAAGCGGCCCGCTTCAGAAGGAGACTTCGCCCATGAACAGGCAATCAAGGTATTGGCTTCTGTGCTGTGCGATCGTCCTGGTGTCCCGGGCTCCGTGCCCAGCGTTTGCCGCGGATACGCCGCCGGCCTCCAGGCCGAATGTGGTTGTCATTCTCACCGACGACATGCGCTGGGACACGCTGGGAGTCGTGCAGCGGGAGCAGGGCAGCCAGGCCCTCTTCCCCTGGTTCACGACACCGCATCTCGACCGCCTGGCGGCAGAAGGGGCCCGGTTCGCAAACGCCTTCGTCACCACGTCGCTCTGTTCGCCGAGCCGCGCGTCGCTGCTGAGCGGCCAATACGCGCACCGGCACCAGGTGCTTAACAACTTCACCGACTATCCGCACGACCTGCCCAGCTATCCGCGCCGCCTGCAGGAGGCCGGATACACGACCGCCTACATCGGGAAGTGGCATATGGGGGAGGACGACGACCGGCAGCGGCCGGGGTTCGATTTCTGGATGAGCCATCGCGGCCAGGGAAACTACTGGGACAATGAGTTCAACATCAACGGCCAGCAGCGGGTGCTGACAGGTTACTACACGACGGTCATCACCCAGGCTGCCGTCGACTGGCTCCGCGGCCCGCACGAGCAGCCCTGGCTGCTGATTGTCGGCCACAAGGCGCCGCACGGCGGTCCCATCGTGCCCGAACCGAAGTACGAACACGCCTTTGACGCGAAGCCCGTCGTGCGCCCTGCCAACGCCGACAGCTACCGCGCTGCGGACGAAAAGCCAGCATGGCTGGAGAAATCCTATCCCACCTGGCACGGGCTGGGTGGACCGCTGTACGGCCAGCAGGAGTACGACAAGTTTGTCCGCGCCTACCTCGGCTGCATCGCGTCTGTCGATGAGAGCGTGGGACGCATCTATCAGACGCTGGAGGAATGCGGTCAGCTGGACAATACGCTGCTGGTCTTCACCAGCGACAACGGCTTTGCGTTGGGGGAGCATGGACGGACCGACAAGCGGACTGCCTACGAGGAGAGTCTGCGGGTGCCACTGCTCGTGCGTTACCCGCCTGCGGTGAAGCCGGGGACGGTGGTCCGTGAAATGGTCCTGACGCTCGACCTGGCGCCGAGCATCATTGACTTCTGTGACGCTGCCGCTCTCCCGGCTGCAGATGGCCAATCGTGGAAGCGGCTGCTCGCGGGGGACGCCGCCGACTGGCGCACCGCCTTCTTTTACCAGTACAACTACGAGCCGCAATTCCCATACACCCCCAATGTGCGCGCGATCCGCACAGATCGCTGGAAGTACATTCATTACCCGCACGGCGACGGCAGTCCCGACCGCTACACCGCCGAGCTCTACGATCTTGCCAGCGATCCGCTGGAGACGCAGAATCTGATTTCTGTGGCCGCGCACGCGGCGTTGTTGCAGGAACTGAAAGATGACCTGCAGCGGCTGATGCAGCGGCATCAGGCGCTGCCGGACAACCTGCCGCTGGACGAGGGGATCCGGGAAGTGTTGCCCAAGTACTAGGTGAGACAGGGGCGCGACTGTTTCCTGCCTGGCGGAGGCAGGTGGACTGGGTCCGCATGAACACGTCCTGCCCCGTATGCTTTCCAGAAAGGACAGACGGATGTTGTCGCACACTACTGCTGCCGGTCGCCTGGCGGCTTGGCGCACACTCGTGTTACTGGCAGCCGGCGCCGCATCATGCGGAACGCTCGCCGGAGAACCACGGGCGGCGGCCCAGCTGACTTCGGCTCCGCGCGACTACTCCGGGTGGCGCGGCGGCATCGGCATCGCCTTTGGCACCCCCTCGCACGCCATTGCGGACGTCACGGAGTTGGGCTACGAGATCGTCTGGGGAGGGGAGGATCGGCGCGCTGTCAAGGCGCTCGGCATCTCCACTTTCCACTACTGGAACAGCATCGTCGAAACGTCGCTGACGGGTGCTGGATACGACTTCAGTCAGTTGTCGGACAAGCACGAAGCGGCGCGGCTGGCCTTTGACGCCTGGATGGAACGCACCTATGGTGTCAAGGGACTCTCGGCATATGCCGAAGTGCGGTACTACCCGGAGGGCGCCTATGGCGATGTCTACGGCAGTATGGATCTGTCGTCGGAGAACGCGCTGGTGAAGGCGGTGATTGCCGGGTACCTGGAGCGGTTCGAGCGGGGCGGGATCACGCGCGGCGGCATCGGCCTGGACAACGCCGGCAAGGTGCCACGGGCCTTTCTGGAGGCGCTGGCCAGCCGGCTCAACAGCCGCGGTCTGGGCATTGCCGCCAACGGCTGCCCGCCCGAGTACCTGAGCTACATCGACTTCTTCGGCAACGAGGGGTTCCCGTTTTCGATCAACTACGCCCGCTGGGCGCGTGCAGCTGGCCTGCGCGGCATCCTGGGTGAATTCACCATGCAGCATCTGTCGAGCGGCGAGTTGGACGCTTATCTCAAGAACAAACTCTTCAACGGCATCGTCTTCTTCGGATACACCAACGGCGGCACGGCCGCCGGCGCGGCGTACTCGGGGTACTGCACCCGGCCCGATGTGTACCACCACCAGCGCTGGGTCCTGCGGCAGGTGGTGCCGGTGTCGCGGGCCGTCCAGCGTGCCGGGCGGGAAGCGGAGCCGGCTGCGCATCTGGCGTCGGACGCCGAGCGCGCTGCCGCTGCAGATGCCGGGCCGGCCGGCGTGGTCGTGAACGCGGAGGGGAAGGTCGAGGAGATGAAACGGGACGAGGCGGGCCTCGACCGCATCACGGGACGCTCCAGCGAGACGACGCCGTGCATCGTCCGCTACGGGCGCGATATCGCCACCGGCATCTACCTCTTCATCGATTCCGGGCAGGCGGAGGAAGTCGTATGCGACGGGCCGCCGCTGGGGGTGGACGCCGACACGCTGGTGTTCGACGAGTTCGCCGGGTGCGTGCTGGACGCACAGCAGGCTGACGATACGCTCACGTTCAGAACCCGATCCGGGCCCAGCGTCGTGCAGCTGGCCAGCGCGCCGACGGTGGCCCGGAACCTGTTGGCGCGCGCGGCCGACGGACTGGGGCTGCAACTCGCCCAGCGGGCGCTGGATCGTGACCTCGGCATCGGCTGGCCCCACAAGGCGTGGTCGTGGTTCTGTCAGGCGGGCCAGTGGGACTCCACCGTGGCCCGCTCGGGCACGGGCAGCCTGGCCGTGGCAGGGGGGCAGTACACCGGGCCCATGCCGCAGTGGAAGTACTTCAACCGCCAGGGGGCGGCGCAGCTCGTCTCGCTCCATCAGACCACTCCGCAGCCGATCGTGGTGCGCGCACAGAGCAAGGCTGTGGACGTGGCCGCGTCCGAGGAGGTCGAACTCGATACGCCCGCGGCACGCCGGCACCATTTCGACGCGCGCGAGGGCCATACCTATTGCCTGCATCTGTATCTGGACTACCAGGACGGGCAGTGGCCGGAAGTGCACACAGCGTATTTCTCGCCCGGCACGCACGACTGGGAGGAGCGGAGCATCCGGGTGGAGCCCACACGTCCCGTGCAGACGGCCATGGTGCTGCTGGAGTTCCACCAGCCGCAGGGTGCGGCGTGGTTTGATGACGTGTTGCTCACCAGCGGAGATGCCACAGACTGCAACCTGCTGGCCGCCGCCGGTTTCGAAGCAGAAGACCCGGTCACTGCCCAGGCGCAGGCGATCAGTGCGGAGTACGAGCAGCAGGTGCAGGCGTTGCTCGCGTCGCTCGACGCCGCTGCGCAGTCGGGCGACCCGGCCAGCACGCTGGCGGCACTCGAGGCCCAGGTGGATGCGCTGGTCGCCAGCGTGACCGCAAAGCGGCTGGCCGCCTGCTTCCCGCGGGAGCTGCGCGATCTGGACGATGTCCGTACCCAGCTCGGGCGGTGTGCCCAGTTGCGCGCGGCGCCGCGGTGACGGTGCCGCGATGCCGGCTGGGCCTGTACGCACCTGCGACACATTCCGCAGTGGACATCGGCGCGTGACGTGACATGTGCGCTGGCTGTCCTGCGACGTGTCACGCTGCGTCTTCGGCGCCGATCGTGACGACCACGCGGCCGGTGATGCGTCCCTGCAGAATGGCTTCGATGTGGTGCGGCAGTTCGGCCAGTTCAGTGCAACGCGCCATGGTTTCCAGCCGGGATGGCTTCCATACGCTCGCCAGACGCCGCCAGATTTCGTGGCGCAGCGACACGTCGCACCAGGCGGCATCCACACCGGCCAAGGTGACGGCGCGCAGGATGAAGGGAAACACGGTGATCGGCAATTCGTTGCTGGCGGCCAGTCCACAGGCCGCCACACAGCCGCTGTGCCGGGTGCTGCGCAGCATTGTGGAAAGCGCGTGGCCCCCCACGGTGTCGACGCCACCAGCCCAGCGACTGGAAAGCAGCGGCTTGCCGCTGCGGTCGTCCAGCTGCTCACGACCCAGCACCTCCGTGGCACCCAGTTCCAGCAGGTAGCCATGAGCGGCCACCTTGCCGGTGACGGCCGTCACCGAGTGGCTCTGCGATGCGAGGATCGAGACGGCCATACTTCCGACTCCACCGCTGGCTCCCGTGACCACCAGCGGGCCACGGTCGGGCGTCACTCCGTGGCGCTGCAGCGCGTCGACACACAGTCCCGCGGTGAAGCCGGCGGTGCCCAGGATCATGCTCTCACGCAGGGTGAGCCCGGGAGGCAGCGGCACGACCCATTCCCAGGGCACCCGG
>DAISIS010000298.1:0-7064 GCA_036821925.1 Pirellulaceae bacterium | reverse complement strand
CGCCGCGCACACCTGAGCCAGATGCTCCAGATCGCAACCGGAACCGATGTGCATATGCAGGACGGTCACGCCCAAACCATGATGGTCGGCACGGCGCTGGCACTCCTCGAGTTGCGCGTGCCAGATCCCGTGCTTGGAATGCTCGCCACCCGTGTTGGTCTTCTGGCTGTGGCCATGCCCAAAACCCGGGTTGATACGCAGTGTGATGTTGGTACCAGGCGCTGCCTCGCCCAGCTGGTCGATCATGTCCGGCGACCCGACATTCACGTGCATGCCGTGCTCGACCACCAGCCGGATGGCGTCGCGATCGAAGATGTCCGCCGTGTAGACAATTGCCGGCGGCAGGCCGCCCGCCACATACCCGGCCGTCAGAGCCCGGTGGATCTCGCCCGCACTGACCGCATCCACCAACACACCGTGCCGCCGCATGAGGTCCAGGATCGCGATGTTGGAGCAGGCCTTCTGGGCATATCGAATCACATCGAATCGCCGCAGGTCGTCCACACAATCGAGGATCTTCGACTCGTCATACACGTAGGTGGGCGTCCCAAACCGCTCCACAAGATGGCTGATCGGCACACCCGCAATATCCGTCCGGCATCCAGACGCAGTGGCAGTTTCCCTCGACATGACATCCCGCTTGGGCAAGGGCCGAAGACGATCCGTCTCCCACACGAACGACCGTGTGCGAAACCGGCAAGTTACTCTGCCATACGCGAATCGTCAAAGCCAGTACCGATCAGACACGTCGCCGGAACCGCCGCGTCCAGGCCACCGGACCGGCCACCGAGGGTCTCCACCACAGGCCCGGGTGCGGGTTCAGGCTCCCACTCCAGGCCGTATCGCCGGAGTACGGCCGGCAGCAGAGCACTCAGCGGCTGTACGGTTCCAATTCGCGTGGCATACCACGAGCGGGTTGGGCGGGCTGCGATCATCACCAACGGCCTCCATGAAACGGGGAATTTCCCCAATTCTAGGAGTACCTGTACATTTGTCAACCATTCGTGAAACTCGCCTGAGGCGCGTCGCCCCGGCCGCACTCGATGCTGGCTGCGGCACACCGCCCGCCAAGTCGGATCGGCGGGCGGGAAGCGCGCCCCTCTTTTCAGAATCCGTCCTCGGAGGTCCGGGCCGTTTTCGCCAGCATCTCCAGGATGCCCTCTTCGACCAGCAGGCGGCAGTCGAAGCCGTTGGGGCGGGGCGTTACGGTCAGCGACACTTCGTCGCCGCCTCGCGCGGTGTGGATAGCCTCCGCCATTCTGGCCGGCTTGTCCTGCGTCGGATCGAGGCTGGCCAGGAACGCCGCCAGCGGCCGGGCGGCGATCCGCACCTGGACGGGCGGCACGGGCTGCGCGCCAGCTTCGGCCGACCGGTCGATCGCCGTTTTGAGCAGCGTGTCACACTGCGGGCCGAACGCGACATAGAGACTCTGAGGCCCTGTGCCCACCACCACATCGAGTTTCTCCCCCAGCATCTTGCGGGCATCCACGTCCCGTTCGGCAATGGGGATGGTGAGCGTGTGCAGATCGACCTCGTGGTGCGTGTCAGCGAAGAACGTCACTTCCGGCACATCCGGCTGTTGCCGGGCCAGCGCGTAGAGTTCCTGGAACGATGCGGCCAGCGCTCGCCCGTCCGCGACGCGGACGCCCGCCACGAACTCGAACGATTTGGGGGCGAGCACCACACTGGCGCTGATCTCCGACCGACCTTCCTCGACGGTGCGTGCCACTACATCGAGCACATTGTTGACGATGCTCCTGAGCGCCTCCGGCGCTTGCGGGTCCTGATCGATCCCCTTGAGCGCCTTCTGGCGGAGGTACTCGACCACCGCCTGCGTTCCCCCGCCGCCGCCGGCGGAGAGCTGGGCTACTCCCTGGAACGTGGCCGCTGCGTTTTCGACAATGCATCCGCTCAACAGCGAACGGCCGTCGGATAGCCGCGACCATTGCTGGGCCAGTGCCGAGCCGGCGACCGCTGTCGCTTGCAGGTCCAGATGCATCCGCCCGCCCTGGCTGTCCACGCCCCATCCCACCGTCAACTGCTCAGACTGGTTGATCAGGACGTTGAGCGACGCTTTCGCCTCGCGACCGAGCAGTGCGAGGAACGGCCCGTCGATCTCAGGATCGTCCCGCTCAATATTCTGCACGGCGACGTCAATCTGATGGTGGAGGGCGAGCGAGGCGAGATCACGCAGATTCGACGGCACGTGCTGCACGTAGAACCGCACCGCCACATCATACTGTTTGTCCAGGCCATCGAGCACGGCGACCGGGTCCGCGGGCAGCTGGTCCAGATGCTGCGGCTGGTCCGAAACGAAGAGATACGCACCGTGCTGCTTCAGGTAGGCCCCTTTGCCCAGCTGGACTTTCGTGATGCCGCCCCCCAGATCGTCAACCGGGGCATTGAACTTGTCCCGCACTACGGCCAGCACCTTGTCCAGGTTGAGCACGGGGAGAAAGCCTACCCCCTTGGGCACGTCATCTTCGATGGTGATCAGCACGCCCAGCGGCTGTGTGCGGTCCAGATCCTGCAATAAGGAAGCGCCCAGCAGTTGAATGAAGCCGCTGACGTCTGCCCGCCCCCCGCGACTGGTCAGGTACGTAAAGTCCCCCATCAGACGGTCGGCGCTGGCGATGGACAGCACCGCGACCGGCCGGGGTGGATCCGCCGCCCGGGCCGTCGGCCGCCCCACGAGCAGACTCGCCGCAAGGATCATCCACAGGGGCAGACCTGAACAGCGCAGCAGTTGACTCACGGCAGAGTTCTCCTGGGGCCCAAGACTCGAAAGCAGGCTCGTCATCTGCAGCACGTGGCGCAGGCTGCCAGCCTGCCCGACAAGTCAGGCAACAACTAACGCAAGGAATGGTATGGTATGAAAGAAGCAAGGCCGACAGCCGGTCCCGTGCCTGTATATACCCGCGTCAGGTGCGACGAGTTTTGCGGCACGCGCATCCGTGCCGGCGGTGCGCAGGGACAGGCAGACCGCCGCGGCTGCAGCGCGCAGAGGCCTGTCAGCACACGGTGAGGTGTCAGCAGCAGCCAGCCATGTCTGTCAGCAAGACAGAACGTCCACGCATCGGGGGGGAGGGAGGCGGTTGCCCAGGGCAGGCTACCGCTCGCGATACGTGATACGACCTTTTGTCAGGTCGTAAGGAGAAAGTTCCACACGGACCTTGTCGCCGGGCACAATGCGGATGAAGTGCTTTCGCATCTTGCCGGCCACGTGAGCCAGCACTTCGTTGCCCGTGTCCAGCTGCACGCGAAACCGCGTGTTGGCGAGCGCTTGAGTGACAGTCCCCTCAACTTCGAGGGCCTCCTCCTTCTTCGACATAAACAACATACCTCCGAGAAAACCACACGGCACGGTAACCGACACGTTCGGCCGAAGTGCGTCGCAACGTTGTCTCACTGGAGGCGCACGACCCCACAGCGGGTGCGTCCCGGCGTACTTCCACTGAACTG
The DNA here is from genome assembly GCA_036821925.1 of Pirellulaceae bacterium. Lineage (GTDB taxonomy): Bacteria > Planctomycetota > Planctomycetia > Pirellulales > Pirellulaceae > JAAYDI01. The sequence goes on along the minus strand of DAISIS010000298.1, from coordinate 3,602 downwards.
CGTACCAGTATAGCCGTTGCATAACGCGAATCCAGGCCAACTGGGGGCCAATGTGGGAACCGGCCTGGACCGGCACAGCCGACCGAATAGGATGAGACGCACACGTGCACACGATTCCCCACCTTCGGCAGGTCGGTCATGCTTGATCCCGATTCTTCCCAGCTGGAATTGGCCATCGGGTCGGCTCTGGCGCCCGACCGGTTCCGGCTGCGCGCACGCTGGCGGTCGCTGACGGCGGCCGCGACGCGTGGGGCGAGCGACGCACGTGCCTGGGAACGGCTCCATGCAGACGTGGTGCGTTCGGCCGCGCGCCGCGCCGCGCGCCAGGCCGGGCTGCCGCGGGTAGTCTACGACGGCTCCCTGCCGATCCACGCCTGCCGGCAGGAAATCGCCGACGCCATCGCGGGTCACCAGGTGGTCATCGTGTGCGGCGAGACGGGGTCGGGGAAGTCGACACAGTTGCCCAAGATCTGCCTGGACATCGGCCGGGGGGTGGATGGGCTCATCGGGCACACGCAGCCTCGGCGGCTGGCGGCCCGCACCATCGCCGCGCGTCTGGCGGAGGAGCTGCACACGCCGCTGGGCCAGGATGTCGGTTTCAAGATCCGCTTCACGGACCGGACGCGGCCGGAGACGTATGTCAAGTTGATGACCGACGGGATCCTGCTGGCCGAGACCCCCGGCGACCGCTTCCTCAACCAGTACGACACGATCATCCTGGACGAGGCTCACGAACGGTCGCTCAAAGTCGACTTCCTGCTGGGCTACCTCCGGCGTCTGTTGCCCAAACGCCCGGAGCTGCGTTGCATCATCACGTCGGCCACGATTGACGCGACCCGCTTTCGCGATCACTTCGCGCCCGTGGCGGGCCAGGTCCCGGTGCTGCAGGTTTCGGGGCGCAGCTACCCGGTCGAAGTGCGGTACCGCGTGGCGGACAGCCGGCCCGACGAGCCGGAGCCGGAGATGGGGGATCAGATCGCAGCGGCCGTGGACGAGCTGATCCGGGAGCAGCCGGGGGACATCCTGGTGTTTCTGCCGACCGAGCGAGACATCCGGGAGACGGCGGCCGTGCTCGGACGGCGTCACCGCCAGCAGGCTGCCGGCCTGGAAGTGCTGCCGCTCTACGCGCGTCTGCCGAGCAAGGAGCAGAATGCGGTCTTTGCGCCGCACGGACGCCGCCGCGTCGTGCTGGCCACCAACGTGGCTGAGTCGTCGCTCACCGTCCCGGGCATCCGCGCGGTCGTCGACACGGGCACAGCGCGCATCAGCCGCTACGCGCCCCGTTCCAAGGTGCAGCGGCTGCCAATCGAGGCCGTGTCGCAGGCGTCGGCGGATCAGCGCTGCGGGCGCTGCGGGCGTCTGGGCCCCGGGATCTGCATTCGACTCTACAGCGAGGCGGACTATGCGGCGCGCGAGAAGTATACGACCCCCGAGATTCGCCGCACGAATCTGGCGTCGGTCATCCTCCAGACCCTGGCGCTCAAACTCGGCCCGATCGATGAGTTCCCGTTTCTCGATCCGCCCCGCGCCGACGCGATCCGCGATGGCTACAAGACGTTGTTCGAGCTGGGCGCGATCGATCGGCATCGCGAGCTGACACCGCTGGGCCAGGACCTGGCGCGTCTGCCGGTCGATCCGCGGGTCGGCCGGATGATCCTGGCCGCCGACCAGCAGCACTGCCTGGCGGAGGTGCTGATCATTGCCGCGGCGTTGGAGGTGCAGGATCCGCGCGACCGGCCGCCCGAGAAGGCGGAGGCGGCCGATCAGTGCCACGCCCGGTTTGCCGACGCGCAGTCGGACTTCTTCAGCTTCCTGAAGTTGTGGGACTTCTACCACGAGCTGAAGCAGACCCTCTCGCGCAATCAGCTGCGCAAGGCGTGCCGGCAGAATTTTCTGTCGTTCAATCGCCTGCGGGAATGGGCCGACATCTACCGCCAGCTGCGGATGCTGTGCGAGGACAGCGGCCGCACGCTGGGCGCGCGGCGGGATGACTACGACACGGTCCATCAGGCGCTTCTGAGCGGGCTGCTGGCGGGCATCGCCTTTCGCAGCGACACCTACGAGTACACCGGGGCTGGAGACACCCGGCTGCACCTCTGGCCGGGATCGGCCCTCTTCTCTCAGCGTCCCAAGTGGATCACCGCGGCGGAGTTGGTCGAGACGAGCCGCCGCTACTGCCGCGTCGTGGCGCGGATCGACCCGAAGTGGATCGAACCGCTGGCCGCCCACCTCGTTGACCGCCACTACGACGAGCCCCACTGGGACGCGCGGGCAGGGTCGGCCATGGTCTGGGAACGCGTGACGCTGTTCGGACTGCCGATCGTCCCGCGCCGCCGCGTGCCACTCGGTCCCCTGGACCCGGCCACCGCCCGGCAACTGCTGATCCAGCACGGCCTGGTGGAAGGGGATCTGCCGCAGCGGTTCCCCTTTCTGGACCACAACCGGCAGGTGCTGCGCGAGATCGAACAGCTGGCGGCCAGGCAGCGTCGCACCGACTGGATCGTCGGGCACCAGGCCATCTATCGGTTCTACGATGGCCGCCTGCCGGAGCACACCTGGGACGCCCGCCGCCTGTCGCACTGGCTCCGCCAGCACGCCTCCGCGGCCGCCACACTTCAGATGCGGCGCGAAGATATGTTAAGCGAGCGTGTGGCGCCCGACGTGTCGACCTTGTATCCCGACACCATGGCGCTGCACAGCGCGCAGTTTCCGCTCCAATACCACTTCGCCCCCGGAGAGGTCCAGGATGGCGTAACCATGACGGTCCCGCGGCAGGCGATCAATCAGGTCTCGCCCGCAGAGATCGACTGGCTGGTGCCCGGCCATCTGGAAGAGAAGATCACCGCGCTGATCCGCACGCTCCCGAAATCGATCCGCACCGGTCTGGTTCCCGCCCCCGACACGGCGCGGAAGGCCGCCGCTGCGCTGGCGTTTGGCGAGGGCCCGTTCCTGCCCACACTCGCGCGCGTGCTGGAGCAGCTTTCCGGTGAGCGGATTCCGGCCGAAGCGTTCCAGGTCGATCGCCTGCCGGCGCATCTGGTGATGAAGGTCCGCCTGGTGGACGAGCGGGGCAAGACGCTGGCGGTCGATGCCAGCCTGGACCGCCTGCGCAGCGAATTCGCAGCGCCGCCGTCGGGCGCGCCGGGGCAGCTGGAGGACGCCGCCTGGAACCGCCCGGTCACGCGCAGCTGGGATTTCGGCAATCTGCCGAGCGAGATCACGATCACACGCGGCGGCGTGCGCGTGCCCGCCTATCCCGCCCTGCTCGATCACGGCGACGGCGTCCTGGTGCGTCTGCTCGACACCGCGGATCGCGCCCGCCTCGAATCCCGCGCCGGCCTGCGGCGGCTGTACTACCTGGCTCAGCGCAAGCCCCTGCAGGCGCATGTCGCCTGGCTGCCTCGGCTGCGCGAGATCAAGCTGTTCGCCAGCGCGCTGCCCGGCCGGCTGACGCTGGAAGACCAGCTCGCACTGCTCCTGGCCGACCGCGCCTTCGTGGGGGACGCCGACCTGCCCCGCACGCAGGCCGCGTACGAGCAGCGGCTCACTGACGCGGCCGAACGCGCGGGGCTGGCCGTCCAGGACCTGACCGCACTTCTCCA
>DAISIS010000297.1:0-7077 GCA_036821925.1 Pirellulaceae bacterium | reverse complement strand
CCGCCCGCGCGCAGACGGCCATCTTCCTGCACGAAGGCCGCATCGCGCGACGCGATTAGTTGGACAGGGCCACTTTCGACTACCGCTGCGCGAACCGGCGCTGTCCAATCAGACACGGCGCCGTTTCGCCGGCACGTCACAGTCCCCCGCCATCGGCCACGCGTGGAACGCCATCGATCGGCCGCGCCACAGTATGCGGGGTGCCCTCAGCTGGCCCCGCGCCGGCAGCGAACAGGTCGAGCGGCTCGATCGTGACCGTCTGCAGCACCCCTTGCCGCTCGACCAGCAGTTGCACGGGGCCAGCCGCTTGCGTCACGAGCCGCCCGAACTCCGTGCCGCTGGCGAACTCGCGGCCGTTGACCTGGTAGACCCGATCGAGCGCTGCCAGACCAGCCTGTTCCGCCGCGGAGCCGGGCACGACTCGGGTGAGCATCACCATTGAGGAGGCGGCTCGATCCTGATCCCAGGAGAACCCCAGTCGGACGGGACTGCCGGGCAGCTTCAGCGGCACCAGCAGCGGTTCGCCCTCCCCAGGACGCTGGATCACGACCTCGGCATTGGAAGGGGCGGCCAGCACCAGCAGGCGGAACTCGTCGCCGTTCGTAACCGCACGCCCGGCGAAGCGCAGCAGCCGGTCCCCAATGCGCAGGCCCGCGCGATCCGCCGCGGACCCGGGCGTGACACGCGTGATTGTCAGTCCGCCAGCGGACGCGTCCGCGCCCCACGACACACCCAGCCGCGGCGGCGCATCCACCATCCCGCGTTCGAACTGCGCGCGCGACGCGATGGACTCGTGCCGCGCAGCGGCCCGGTACGCCGGCCGCTCGTCCGCCTCCGCCAGCGTGTACGCGATGCGGAACATGAGCTGCGAGACCGATCGCATGCCGTCCTGGTCAACCAGCTCCGCATCGTCGCTCGGCCGGTGGTAGTTGTCGTGCGTGCCGGTGTGCAGCATCAGGAATGGAACGTCGCGCTCGAAGAACGGATGATGATCACCGTCAGCGTTGACATGCCACATGAAATCCAGCTGCAGGCCAAAGTCCGCATTGTGCTGGCTCACCAGTTTGCGGAGTCCGTCAGCGGAGCGGCTGCCGAACACTTCGACGCGATTGCCGCGAAGTCGCCCGATCATGTCGGCATTAAACGCGAATACGACACCCTCGAACGGCACCGTCGGATAGGCCAGCCAGTGCTTGGACCCCAGCAGTCCTTTCTCTTCGCCGTCCCAGAAGGCGAACAACACGGAACGACGTGGCGGCTCGGGCAGCGACTTGAAGGCCTGCATGATTTCCAGCACGCCGGCCGTACCACTGGCGTTGTCGTCGGCGCCGTTGTGGATCATCCCGGTTGGGCCGAAGCTGTTCTGCGCGGTGCCGTACCCGACGTGATCGTAGTGTCCGCCGATCACGATGTACTCCCGTTTCAGCTCAGGGTCCCGCCCCGGAATCAGTCCCAGGATGTTGCGGCAACCCTCGCCAAAGGGCTGGAAGTAGCCGCCGTCCTCACCCGCCGGTTGCAGGTCGTTGTCCTCCAGCACCTGCACGATGTAATCGCCCGCAGCGCGACCGCCCCGGCTGCCCGCCTCGCGCCCTTCGTACACGTCGGAGGCCAGGACATCCACATGATGCCCCAGCTCTGTGGAAGTGATCGTATTAAGCGCCGCGTGCGCGGCGTTGTGTTCAGCGGCGCTGGCAGCAGCAGCGCACCAGCTGGCCAGCACGGCGAACGCCGGCAGCCCAGCCCATCGTGGCACAATACCCATCGAACCAGACTCCAAGGTGCAGCATCAATGTTGTATGAAGGTGTCGGCTCGTTGACAACAACGGGTGGGCCTGCAGATGCCAGGCCCTGGGATAAGCTACAGACGAGACTGGAGCCGCCCTTCGCGGAAATATAGCTCAGCCTCGCGTGCGTGTCTGCCGGGCATCCAGCCACGCGTCGCAGCCGGGAGCCGTGTGTTGCCAAATCCACACACGCTGCCTGCAGACCACTCGCGCGCTGCCCGCAACAGTGCCAGAATCCCACGCGCTCCGGCCGCCCGGTGCGCACTTCCGGCAACATGCCGAGCCCCGCAGCTGCCGCGACAGCCGCTGCGGCCGCTATCACCGTCCCCGGACGCTTCACCGGTCTGGAGAAACAGGCGAAGCCGGGTGGTGACGATGCGCTGCAGGTAACCGCGGGAAATGGCGATGCCAGGCCGACTTTGCGGCTGTCTCCGGCACCGTCTCGTCCCTCAGGCAAACACTTCCACGGTCAGGCCCAGCATCTCGCCGAGGATCTTCAGTTCGCGGGTGTAGTCGCCATAGACCCATTGCAGATGGTTGCCGTAGACCATCCGCCGCCGCAGGAACTCGTGCGCCTGGTCCGGGGGGGGCTGGATGACAGCCTCCACCGAGCAGCTGAGCAGGTCCTCTCCCCAGCCGCTGGCGCCGACCAGTGTGCCTTTCAGGACCAGCAGCTTTGTCGCGGTCGGATCGACCCGGGCGACCGTGACCGTCTTCTCCGTGTTGTTCATGAAATTGACGACCACCTTCGTGCCCCACCCCTGCTCGACAAACCGCCCGAGTTGGAACGGCACATCGGGCTGGTCCAGCCCGTTCATCTTCATGCTCGGCGCGCTGTGGTTGATGCGGAACGTACCGCCCGGCAGCGCGTCGCCGTTCCCCTGATGGCACGATTTGTTCGAGACGCTCATCAGCAGACGCAGCGCCAGGAGGATTCCGAGGTCCGCCTCACACGACGAGGCGATCCCTTCGTTGCCGAACAACGCGTGTTGCAGGCAGGGGACGACCAGCCATTTCTGTGGCAGCAGGCTAGGGCAGAATTCAAAGCAGTCGATCGTGAAGGCATTGCAGCCGTGCCGGGCCATGAGGTTCCTCAGGCAGCGGTCGAACATCATGCTGCGCCAGACAAACGACTTGTCGAGAAACAGGCGGTCGGCCTTGCTCACCAGCTCGGCAGCCGCCTGTTCCGCCAGCTGCCCTTGAGCGTGATCGGCCAACAGGCGGTCCATCTCGGCCGCCAGCTCCCGGTAGTCCACAGTCACCACGGTCACGCCCAGCCGTTTCCGGAGATCATCGAAATCCCAGACGGTGTCTGGCGAGAAGGACGGCACGCCGTCGGTGGGGTACAGGATCCGCGTCTGCCGGAACACTTTTCTGGCCCGCAAGAGCGACAGCAGCTTGGTCAGGTCCAGGTCTTCCCCTGCCACGAAGACCTCGTTCCCCTTGGCCAGCGTGTAGCCGGCGATGCTGGTGTTCCGGCAGTTCAAGCCGTCCAGCACGATGGGCTTGGAGAACATATTACCGATCTCGTACGCGCCGCGCGCGTTGCCCGCCGAGATGATGAAGAACACATCCGTCTCGGCGCTGTCCTGCGCGAGCTGCGCGACCTGATCCGGCTTGATGACCCAGTCTTCGGAAAACGTCACGTGGGCCGGTTCGAGCAACCGGACCTCTTCGGTGCGGCCCAGCCCGTTCGCCTTGAGCTGCTGGCACCAGTCCTGGAACCACTTCTCGGCATTGGCCCGTTCCTGTGCGGGCGCGACCGCCGTGGGGCGGCACGGCCCCTGCCATGCCTCCGAATGAATCACGTTCGTCAACACAGGCTTCACGCACAGCCTGGTGTCGCGCGGATGCACTCCAACGCGGGCGGCATCGTCCGCCGGTGAAGCGGGCCCAGCCAGTGCGCCAGGTGCCTGCGTGCCCTCGGTCACAGCGCCTGCCGCGACCGCGCCCAGACCGGTTGCCAGGAAGACACGTCGTTTCATCAGACCACTCCCATACACAGTGCGCACCCCGTGGCTGGCCCGGGGAGCTGGAGCCGAGCACAACGAACACCAGGCGGACAACGCCACCGACTGCCGTCCGCCGGACCGGGGCACCGGCCCGCCCGGCACGGCTGCTATGAACCTAAACCGGCAGGCCAAGAAAATCAACGCAGTTCTGGCCGCGGCCACGCGCCCGGCCAGCTCACTGCCAGTGTCGCGGGCCGCGCGCCGGAACTTGTACCGCGATGGCGAACCGGATAAGATCGACTCGAGGCGGCCGATCACGTGGTCCCGCTGCGCTGGAAACGGGTTGCGAGCATGGCCTTTGAGCATTTGACGAGCCAGTTGGCGGACATCGTGGGCGCGGCCAACGTGTTGAGTTCGCAGGAGGACCGCAACGCCTACTCCTACGACGGGACGTCGACCTGGATCCAGCGGCCGGATCTGGTCGTCTTTCCCACACAGGCGCAGCACGTGGCGGCGGTGCTCCAGCTGGCCAGCGCGCACGGCGTTCCGGTCACCCCGCGCGGAGGCGGCACGAATGTGAGCGGCGGCTCCGTGCCGATCCGCGGCGGCATCGCGCTGGTCATGACCCGGATGAACCGGATCCTGTCGATCGACTCGGCCAACCTCACGGCCCGGGTGCAGGCCGGTGTCGTCCTGATGGATCTGCAGGCCGCACTGGCCCAGCAGCGACTGTTCTTCCCGCCCGACCCGCAGAGCTTTCTGGGGGCCACGCTCGGCGGGATGATCGCCGAGAATGCGGGCGGGCCCGTGTGCCTGAAATACGGTGTGACGAAGCATTACGTCCTCGGGCTGCAGGCCGTTCTGCCAACGGGGCAGATCGTCGAGTTCGGTGGCACGACGGTCAAGAATGTCGTCGGCTACGACCTGGTCTCCTTGCTCACCGGCTCCGAAGGCACGCTGGCCGTGGTGACGGAAGCGGTGCTGCGTTTGCTGCCCCTCCCCCCGGCCCGCAAGACGATCCTTGCCCTGTTCGACGATCTGCCCCAGGCGGGAGCCGCTGTCAGCCGCATCTTCGATGCAGGCACAATCCCGGCGAAGGCCGAACTGCTGGATAACTGGGTCGTGCGGAGCATCAATCGGCTCACCGGGATGGGCCTGCCCGAAGATGCCGCCGCCATGCTCATGTTCGAATGTGACGGCCGCGCGGAGGTCGTCGAGCAGGATGCACAGCAGGTGATCGATGTCTGCGAGTCGACCGGTGCGACGCGGATCCTGGTGGCTCAGGACCCGGCGCAGGCCCAGGCCTACTGGAAGGCCCGCAGTGCCGGGTTCGCCGCCGTGTTCGGAGCCGCCCCGACGGTGCTCGCAGAGGATGTCACTGTGCCGCGAACACGGATGGCGGAGTTCATCGAGCGCGTGGTGGGAATCTGCCGCCAGGCCGATCTGGAGGTCACGGTCATCGGCCATGCCGGCGACGGCAACCTGCACCCGAGCGTGATGACCGATGCGAAAGACCCGGCCCACTTCCGCAAAGCCCAGCAGGCCGTGGATGAGATCATTGCCGCGGCGGTCGAGTTTGGTGGCGTGCTGTCGGGCGAACACGGGATCGGCCTGGAAAAGCAGAAGTTCATGCGCCGGACACAGGACCCCGTCTTCATCCACCTGATGCAGAAGATCAAGGACATCTTCGATCCCCACGGGATCCTGAACCCCGGCAAGATCTGGGAAGATCGGAGTGACTGAGTGGTCGAACGCCTCGAGAATATCCGCAGGTTCCAGGGGGACGTTGAGCAGTGCATGAAGTGCGGCTTCTGCGGTTACTTCTGCCCGATCTACCGCGAGCAGCGCGACGAAAAAGCGCTGGCCCGTGGCAAAGACGAGTTGATTCGCTTCGCGCTCGAAGGCAGGCAGTCGCTCACACCTGGCTTCTACCGCGTGATCGACAACTGCCTACTGTGCAAGACCTGCGTGCAGTACTGTCCCGCGAAGACGCGGACGGACCACGCTGTGACTGCTGCTCGCGCGGACTATGCCGCCCAACAAGGATTGCCGCTGGCCAAACGCATCGTGTTCCGCCATCTGCTCCCGCGCCGGAGGCTGTTCGGCGTCGCCCTGCGGCTGGCCTCCTGGCTCCAGTGCCTCCTGCCGCGCAGAGCTGGGCGATTCCGTCACCTGCCGCAGTTTGTCTCAGCGCTGGGAGCCGGCCGAGTGGTTCCCGACATCGCGCCGCGATTCCTGCGGCAGACGCTGTCGGAACGTACGGCTCCGGCCAGCAGAGCCAGGTACCGTGTTGGGTTCTTTGCCGGTTGCGCGACGGAATACGTGTACCCGGAGATCGGCCAGATGATCGTCGACATCCTGCGGGACCTCGGCTGCGAAGTGGTTTTCGACCGTCGGCAGGGGTGCTGCGGCGCGCCGGTTTACTTCTCCGGAGACTTCCGCACCGGGCGGCAGCTGGCAGCGCGGAACGTCGCGGCCCTGCAGGACTACGACTATGTTGTCACCGGCTGCGCCACGTGCAGCTCCGCGCTGCGCGAGTACCCGACGTATCTCGCCGAGTCACCGGAGGAACGGGAGCGCTACGAGCGGTTCGCGGCCAAAGTCCAGGACTTCAACGCATTCGTCATCGACGTCCTGGCCGCCGCCCCCCAGCAGCTGCTGGTTACGCCCCGCTTCCAAGGCCGGACGGTGACCTGGCACGATCCCTGCCATCTCGCACGGTATCAGGATGTGCGGGGGCAGCCCCGGCAGATCCTGCAGTCGCTCGCAGGAATTCGTTTCGTCGAGATGCCCGATGCCGATCGCTGCTGCGGACTCGGCGGCTCGTACAGCATCACCCACTACGAGACCTCGCAGCAGATCGCCGACCATAAGGTTGACGCCATCCTGGCCTGCGGCGCAGACACGGTGGCCACAGCCTGCCCCGGCTGCATCATCCAGCTCCGCGATGCCCTCACCAGACGCCACGTGGCGGTCGACGTGGCCCACATCGGAGAGCTGTTTACCGTCACGCCGGCTCACACAGTGGCGGGAGGGTCGGGCTGGGCGGAGCGTGACAAGGTAGAATCATAGACGCGTTTGGCTTTTGCGGGAGAGAACGATGAATCGAATCAACCGTCGCAGGTTTCTCAGGTCGGTGTCACTGTGGGGAGGCGTTGCGGGACTGGCGATTGTCAAGCCGGCGCAGGTCAGGGGAACGGCTGCCAATGCGCGTCTCAAACTGGGTGTGGTTGGGTGTGGCGGACGAGCTCACTGGATCGCGAACCTGTTCGCGCAGCATGGCGGCTACGAACCCCACGCGGTAGCCGGCTCTTTCGCCGACGTGGCACAGAACTGCGGCG